>NZ_BCPS01000025.1:0-126422 GCF_016586185.1 Paenibacillus sp. EPM92 | reverse complement strand
GTAAAACCCTTCATTAAAGCCCTTTCAAAAAAAAGAACACCCCGAATTTCTTCAGAGTGTTCTTCTTATCGCTGCTACATTCCCCCAAAACCATAACCATCTATGCTAGCGGCCTTGCGGACCGCGGATGATTACAACTTGACGACGTTAGCTGCTTGAGGACCACGTGCGCCCTCTACGATATCAAACTCAACGGATTGGCCTTCTTCCAATGTTTTGAATCCATCAGTTTGGATAGCGGAGAAGTGTACGAATACGTCGCCACCGTCTTCACGCTCGATGAAACCGTAACCTTTTTCTGCGTTGAACCATTTAACTTTACCTTGCATGCCAAACATTCCCTTCATCATCAAATAACTGCAAGCTTTAGCCTACATTTCGAATATATCACTCCCTCAACATCCATGTCAATCCAAGTTCCACCATGTTAGCAAAATATTTAGAAAATTCGTGTATTAACATGAGGTTAACAAATTTCTACAATTTATTCACAACGAAAAACCTTGTCCTGTCGCGGTTTTCCGACATTTTCCGCAAAGTTATCAACAGAGTTATGCACATTGTCCACAGGGGTCGGTGAGTTGTTTTTTCTTACATCCATACGAACGATGACACGCAATTCGCGGTGCGACGCAATGCTTAAACCGTTTGTTCAATTAAAAAAACCAAGCCCCTATACAAGGACTTGGTCTCCATACCCCATTAGCCGTTCTTACTTCCGCTTGTCCACAAACGCACTTTCCATCGAATAATTCGTTTCATACGCATTGCGTTGCAGTCGGGCGGCATCCATTTTCTTCAAGCCATCGCCGGCTTCTGATTTCAGCTTGTGCATCGCGGTTAAGAGCAATTCATCGTACCGAAGTATACGTTGAATTTGCTCTTTATGATCAGGACGCAGCTCTACACTATTTGTAATGCCTTGTATTTCATAAATAATTCTTCCCCGCTCCGTTACGAACGTATCAAACTCTTCTTCCGTTACCGAATCGAGCTTGACTATAAAGCCTTCGGTCAGCTGCTCGAGTTCCGTTAACAGCCTATCCATGAGTAATACCGGCTGCCTGGGCGCTGGCAAGCTTGGCGGCTTGAACCCACGTTTCCTTTAATTCTACTAAGTATCCAAGCACTTCTTCCGCCGGCTCTGCAACTTTTTTAGTATTGGCTTCGATCAGCCGAAATACGAAGTAATCATAAAGTTTAACCAAATTTTCAGAGATCTCCATATTCGGGTTGGCTGTCATGGCCAATTCTCTCAAAATCTCTTGAGCTTTGCATAAATTATAGTTCACATCGTCGAACTTCCTCTGCTTAATGCCCTGGATGCCCAGACGACAAAACCGGATTGCGCCGTCGTATAACATGATGAGTAATTGTGCTGGGGTTGCCGTTTGTACAGCTGTCGCCAAATATTTATTCTGTGCTGGTATCATCGATGTTCCTCCCTAACAACTGGTTGGACCCTTGTATTTCATCTATTGGCTTAATTGGGATAAGTAACTGGACTGGGAATTATATTTATTAATAACGGCCTCCATGGCTGTAAACTTTCGATAATACATGTCTTCCTGATTTTTAATACGTTCATTGGCTACATCAATGTCCTTGTCCAATAAATACAGCTTTTTCCCGATGTAGCTTTGATCTTTGGCACCAGTATCAAAGCTGCCGGGACTCCCGGCTTTCTGGATCATTTCATTCAACGTAAGCTGCGCATGATCGTACAGCCTCTTGGCGATCCCGATATCGGATTGATCCGAATCGCCGTTTCCTGTTGCAGTAAACAAGGCCATGATAGCCTCCGGCTCTTTTTCAATCGCTTCTTTTAATTTACTTTCGTCTTTGATATACAGCTTTCCTCGTTCTATGTATTCTCCGGTCTCAATACCAATAGAAGCCAGTGTCTTATATTTCTTGCTTCCGGTTTCGACTTGAGAAAACACATCAAGCCGCATGGTGCTAACGGCTCTACTGAGGATATCATCGTTCTTGAGCATACCACTCTTGGCCTTTTCTTCCCATTGCGTGATATCCGATTCTTTCATGTCTTTCTTTTGGGTATCTGTGAGGGGTTGAAAGCTTTTATACCTGGCTTCATTAAGCTTATCGTTAAGCGTTTGTAAGATATCGTTGTAGTCTTTAACGAAAGCTTTCACTGTATCCATGATTTTATTCGTGTCGGTATCTACAGTTAATGTGGCAGGATTGCCGGGATCCTTCTTAAGTAATGTAACCTCTACCCCATTTACGGTTATCTTATTGCTTGCATAGGAGCCCTCGGGCATCCCGTTAATCGATACTTTGGCATTGACTGCAACTTTCTCATTCGGACCGCCCGTGGCCACTTTCAGACTTTGGGTTAAAAAATTGCCCGAGAAGGTTATTCTCTCGCCAAGGTTAGTTCCTGGCGCTGCGCTATCTGAAGCAGGATCCGACGGGTTGTTAACAAGCCCCGTGTTTTTGGACACAAACGATACGAATCCTGTAGTGCTATCATAAAACGCATTGACATCCGTTGTTTTGTTGATTCGGTCGATGACATCATTCAGGGAGTCTTTCGTCGGATCGAACTTCACTTTCGTCCCGTTGATCGTAAACTCGTTGCCTCCCGGATCGAAAACGTCAAATTTCTCCACTTGGGTAGAGAGTGTCAAGGTCGGATCTATCTTTTGCCCCGTCTTCCGAATGTCGCCGGCGCTGTAATTGCTTGCAGCCGTCGCCATTTCCTTGACTTCAATTTTAAACGTTCCGTTCACGGCATTACCGGTAGCTTTCGCTGAAATAGCCGCAGCGTTACCGGCAACGTCTACCGTCTTGGCTGCAAAGGTTCCCTCCAGACGATAGCTGCTTAATTTATTATTCCTAAAATCGTAAATCTTCGTGTTCATGTCGCGGTATGCTTCCCGCTGCCACTGTATCGTTTGTTTGTTTTGATAAAGCTTATCTACGGAAGCCCGCTTCGCCTGCATCAATTGACTGATAAGGCCTTCCGTATCTATGCCGCTGGCCAGACCGGATACGCGATTGATCATGAGTCACACCTTCCTTCCTTGATTATCTCCGTTCATCTATCAATATACCGGCCATCTCCCAAACCTTGGCGATAAAATCCAGGTTTTTTTCAGGGGGGATCTCCCTCAATATCTTTCCGTTCTCTTTGTCAATCACCTTTACCATAATTCGCTTCGTTTGCTCGTGTACGGAAAAATCAAGCGATGTGGAATGGCCTTGCATGGCTTTTACCGCCCGGTCGATTGCTTTAATCAACTGTTCGTCGCTAACTGAAACATATTCTCCCCGTAACTCAGCTGATTTCAGATCTTTTGCGGATTGCAGGTTTACAGGCAATAATGACGCTTCGGCAGCGGCTGGCAAATCCGTTGATTTCACTCGGGCCTGCCCTTCCACCGATGTCCGTTCTCCTCCGTTGGAGGGCGTTCCGTTTATTGAAAAATTAGCGCTCATCAACATCCCCTCCCATTTCCGTTATACGGTTAGTATTTATATCGGAAACAATACGGATTTGTTTTAGAGCGATTTCGCATAATATTTTAGATTTGAACGTATTGTTGATATATTTTTTTGACCGCCCGCACCACATCTTCCACATCTTGACGTGTCATCTTGGGGAAGAGGGGTAACGTAATCGCTTCTTGGTAGAAGGCCTCGGCTTCAGGACAATGCGTGGAGCTGTAGCCCATTCTTTGATAATAAGGCTGCTTATACACGGGAATGTAGTGCACATGCACGCCTATATTTTCCGCCCGGAGCGCCAGGAAGAGTTCTTGCCTGTCTACTTTAAAAGCCTCGCGCTCAAATCTAAGCATATAGAGATGCCAGCTTGAGTTCGCGAAAGCAGCCTGATAAGGAATTCGAATACCCGGCAAATTGGCAAAAGCTTCATGATAATAAGCGGCAATCTCCCTGCGCTTGCGTACAAATTCATCCAGCTTCTTCATTTGTGAGCTGCCTAAGGCTGCCTGAAGATCTGTTAAGCGATAGTGATATCCCAGTTCGTGCATTTCATAATACCAAGGCCCTTCATCCTGCGTTAATAAGGAAGGATCTTTCGTGATTCCATGACTCCGGAAGAGCTGAAGCTTTCGGTACAAATCCTCCCGGTCCGTCACAATGACTCCTCCCTCACCGGTTGTAACGTGTTTGACAGGGTGAAAGCTGAACATCGTCATATCCGCGAAAGAGCCGATTTTTCTGTTTTGATACTCAGCACCCAGCGAATGTGCCGCATCCTGGATGACCAAAAGCCCATGCTCCCGGGCTATATTCATAATGGCCTCAATCTCTACAGGCTGCCCTGTAAAGTCCACCGGAATAATCGCTTTGGTGCGAGGAGTAATTTTTCTCTTGATATCCTCAGGATCGATGTTATAGGTCGCCGGATCGATGTCTGCGAACACCGGAGTCCCGCCGCAATATAAGACGCAGTTGCTGCTGGCCACAAACGTAATCGGTGTGGTGATCACTTCGTCGCCGGTCCCTATACCCGCCGCGAAGCACGCGCCATGCAGTGCCGCTGTACCGCTGGAAAAGGCAACGGCGTATCGGGCTCCTGCATACGATGCCACTTCTTTTTCAAATTCCGTGATGTAAGGGCCTTGCGTAATAAAAGGGCCGCGCAGCACGCTGACCACAGCATCGATATCCCGCTCATCGATCCACTGCTGTCCGTAAGCCAGCATGGTGGAGCGAACCGGTACACCCCCCTGTATCGCAAGCTTCTCCATGAATACATCCTCCTTCGATAAAATAAAGTCACCCGTTACATCAGGTGACTTGTTTGAATCCATTCCGCTGTTCTGCGGATGCCTTCTTCTAAGGAAACCTCCGGCTCCCAGCCTAACAGCTCTTTCGCTTTGTCATAGTTGCACAACAGCTTGGGAATCTCGCTTTGCGGATGAATATGCGTAACATGCTTGATTTTTCCATCGTCTTCTGCAATCAGCTTGGCCAGTTGGTTAATAGTGATATCTCTGCCTAAGCCTGCATTCACAATCTGCCCGTTCACCCGGCCTGAATATCCGGCCGCCACGACAAAACGCGCACAATCCTCCACATAAAGCAGGTCGCGGGTTTGCGTTCCATCTCCATAAATGTGCAGGTCTTTACCGGCCAATGTATTTTTGATGAAGATGGCTACTACGCCGCCTTCGCCGCCGGTTTTCTGGAACGGACCGTACGTATTGAAAGGGCGGATAACCACGGTTGGCAAATCATAAGCATGGTAATAGGAAAGAACCATGTTCTCCGCCGCGATTTTTGACCCTGCATAAGGCGAAGCAGGCTTGATTGGATGCTGCTCGGTAATCCCCTTATCATCCATGCAGCGATCGTATACCATGCAGGTGCTCATAAAGACAACTTTTACGGTGTGCTTCCGGCATTCTTCCAGCACATAGAAGGTTCCGACTGTATCGTTATTGAACGTAGTCTCCGGATCATCGATGGAATCTTGCACATTGATCGATGCACCCAGGTGATAGCAAACATCAAAGCGTCCTTCGGCAAAAAGCTTTTCGAGCAAGCCCCGATTTTTGATATCGCCTATAACAAACTGGACTAGCCCCGGATGTCCTTGAAACTCATCCAGGTTATCTTCGCGTCCGTTGGACAAATCGTCCAATACCGAAACCTGATGTCCGTCGTTCAATAATCGTTTAACGACCCACCGGCCGATAAATCCGGCGCCTCCTGTGACCAATACGTTCATCAGCTTTCCCTCTCTTCTTTTACCGTGTCACGCGATATTTAAAAGGCCCGAATTAATGGAGGCTCCTGATGCCCCAGTTCTCCGTCCAAATATTTGTCTACGATATCATTGTTAAAGGTATTGTAGATCAAGCGTAAATGCTGCGGTTTCCAGTCCTTTGATAAAAATAGCTTGCCGTTTGATCTTTGCGGTTCTTTAGGCAAGTCTGCTCCGCTTCTCAGCAGCCCGACCAGCTTCACGATATCGTCAGCCGCTTGCCTCACAGCTTTACAGGCCACATCGTGAATTCCATCGCCTTGCGATAATTCAGGGACCGAGTGATGGACAATGTCCCCTCCATCCAAGCTGGAAGTGAGATAATGAACCGTCATGCCCGCCCAATTGGGCTGAAGAAAGTAAAAAGGCCAGAATAAAGTAATGCTGCCTCTATACCATGGGGATAACCCTCCATGAATATTCCAAGCATACGCCGGAAATTTGGCCAGCAGAGCGTCATCAATCTTGTGAACACCAAAGCTGATTACAATATCCGGTCCATTAGATTGTACCCAATCGGCTACCTTCTCGGAATTAAGTTCACCCGATGTCACATTCATCTGAGAAATATCGGTCCAATCCAATCCCTCTGCCTGTCCAAACCAACGTCTCTCTGCTGCTTCACGGTCGGAGAAGTGGCGTATAAAGTTGACCCGGTCTTGATCCGACAATCCCTCCGGCGGGGCAGGAACGAAGTCCTCCCGGTTTTCGATCAAAAGACCCTGCAGCATACCCGCTTCCTTCAGCTTTTGGGCTATATATAGATGTCTTGGATGCGAGCCGGTTAAAAAAACGACTTTCATGTCATCATCTCATTTCTTGGCTCCAAGAAAGGACCCTTCAATAATTGTTTATCTATTAACATGTTTATAATGGGTTCAAGATCTGTTAGAGAGCAGTTGCATTTCTCAGCAATCTCCAGTAAAGAATAGCAACCGTCGCAATAGTTTAGCAGCATCAGTATCCGGTCAAGCTGCATACGATTATCGGCAACGTTATTGCTGGAGTAAATTCCGTTAAGAGGGAAATTCAAATCCGGGTATAAGTCGTGTTTGTCCAGCTTCACCTCTCCAAACGGACGCTGATTCACATAAAATCCGTTCAACTCAAGAGCTTTCAATACGCTTTCCAACTCGTCGACACTTTGCTGCAGGGCTTCAATTGTCATGACTTCTTTAGTATCGCAGGAATTATGGTACCCCGGATAGCAATTGTACACCATTCGGGACATTTGTCCTACCGGAAGATTGAATCCTGGGGAGCAGTACTGACGTTCGTCAGAGCCGTTAATCGGTGTAAAAGACCGAATATTCCCTTGTAGCGATTCAAATCTGAACAAATGCTCGACCACTTGATCCACAGGTGAACTGCCGCGGCGGGATGTTTTGTAGCTTAGCGGGTGCTCAAGACCGCCCAAACACGTTAGCACTAACCCAGAATATAGGCTCTCCTTGAGTTTTGCCCCAAAACGATGGAGGTACGTGATGCTTCCGATCGTTTCCGGGACAAACACAAACCTATACGTAAATCTTCTTCTCGGCCAAGACGCCAGTCTCCGGTAAAGAAAGGCTGCTGTCACCGGACCGCTGAGCTCATTATTAGCCATTGATGGATGGCATATATACGTGCTGATTAAAATTTCCCTATCGCTTTCTCCAGGCAAAATCGAATGAGCAAAGTTCAACTCGCCATCCACATGATCACTATCGATATAAGCATGGTAGGTCCCCTCTTCCAACTGCTCCATGAGCCGGTGGGGAAGGCAAAAGCCCCATCTCTCTTTATAATAAGAAGTAACGTAAGGAATGGCCTCAGGCATATGAGGGATTGTAAACAAATGCTTTTTCAATTCGTCCAAGCTCATTCTCCGGTCAATTGGAACGCTATAATTCAACACATGTAAATTACTGTCTTTGAAATCAATAATTTTGGAACCATCCGGCCCTTTTACCCATGCATCGCGAATACGCCATTCCTTTGGAATTTGCCAATCAAATACCGGACTGCCTGTTGGTTGCCCAAAATGTTCCAAGGGTAAATATTCGCCTAAAATCTCCAAGCTCTCCCGCAATCCCGGACCCGTAATGCTTCGGCAGATTGGAAATAATCGATCAAACAACTCATCCATGCTGCGATGCTCTTCGATTGTTTTCAAGAGGTGTAAAGCTCCTTCTCTATAAAATGCTGTCCCATGTAACTGGAGCGCCCTTTTTAATCTCCCGATTAACTTTACGGCCCAGAAGGATGTCATAATACTTTGGCGCTAAACCTAGACCAGGACGGATGACTCGCAAATTATCTTTGGTCAGGACATCCCCAGGCTTGAGATCCTCGGCAAAATAAAGAGAGCGGCGATGTTTGAGCGATCCCTCTTCTTTGGATTGAAGACCATACTGTACTTTGCCTAGAGATTGCCATGCCCTTTCACTTTCTACGACTAAAGCATTCATCTCCTCCGGCTCCATGGAGAAAACGGAATCTACTCCGCCATCGGCGCGACGAAGTGTGAAATGCTTCTCAATCACGGTTGCGCCCAGTGCAATACCTGCTAGAGGGGCCCCGATGCCAAAGGTGTGATCGGACACCCCTACCTCGCACTGGAACAGCTGCTTCATATGAGGTATGGTCAACAAATTCGAATCCTCCGGCGTAGCCGGGTAAGAGCTTGTGCATTTGAGAAGAACCAGCTGTTCGCCACCGGCTTCCCGGGCAGCACGTACCATCTCGTCAAGCTCTGCAATCGATGCCATTCCGGTTGAAATAATTAACGGTTTTCCTGTTGATGCCGCTTTACGGATCAAAGGAAGATCTACATTCTCAAAAGAAGCTATCTTGTAACATGGGACATCAAGCTCTTCCAAAAAGTCAACAGCTGTTTCATCAAAAGGGGTACTAAAGCAAATGATCCCGAGTTCCTTGCACCGTTTAAAAATTGGCTCGTGCCACTCCCAAGGCGTATAAGCCTGTTGGTATAACGTATAAAGAGAATTGCCTTTCCATAAGCTGTTGGGATCATCGATGAAAAATTCGCCCTCGTTGATATCAAGTGTCATCGTTTCGGCAGTATAAGTTTGCAGCTTCAACGCATCGGCCCCTGCTTTCGCAGCGGCCTCTACAATCTGCAATGCCCTCTCCAGCGACTGATTATGATTTCCCGACATTTCAGCTATAATGAAAGGCCGATAACCGGAACCGATTTTGCGATGGCCTATTGTAATTTCCGACATGTTTATTCCTCCGCTTCCCTTAACAAGCAAATGGATCTTTGTATGCATTCAATCCTAATAAATTTGCCAATTCGTCCAGGCTCTCGATTTGATGTTCAGCTTCATAATCATTTGGCTTGATAAGCTCGCTAAAAGCACCCCTTATAATGCGAACAGTACGAAAACCAAGAGGTTTAATGCCCACGAAATCTTTATTAGGGTTATCTCCGATATATACAACATCCTTGGGATCAACCTGTTCTCTCTCACATATTTTCATAAAACAATGCGGAGAAGGCTTCTCATTCTTTATTCCGTACCTTCGCGTGATATAACAATGGCGAATAAACTCATGATCATAAAGCCCCAAAGCTTGTAATTTACTTTGCTGAACCAGCTTATTGCCGTCCGTCACAATATACATCGGATAGGCTTTCAGTTCTTCAAGACAACGACGGGCATCGTCATATAGCGAAATATCAGGACGATGCTTACGGTAAATATTTAAGCAATGAAGGATGTTCCCTTTCGTCTCCAGACCATACCGTGCAAGAACACAATTAAATACTTTTCCCCTGCCGTGCCTCTGCAATTCCAACCACATGGTTTGAAACGTTTCTTCCGGCTTCAAACCGAATCGATTATGCAAATCGAATGAAACGGCTTTAAACCCACTCTCTACAAACGTAAGCTCTTTATATAACGTGTCATCCAAGTCGAACACGACTACGGTCATACGATCAAATCCTCAGCGAAGCGTATTAGCCGCTTCTCTTTTTTTGAACGTAAGAACGGGTATTCGCTAATATCAGCACCTGCAGATTCCAGTAAGAACCAATAAAAACTGTCCAGTCCCGCTTCTACGCTAAGCGTAGATGCTCCACCGAATCTAGTGTTGCATTCAATGATATGCGGCATACCCTTTTCATCTACGAGCACTTGGAGTACGGCATGTCCATATAATCCAAGATGGTCCGCTATATCATAGGCCAGCTTCTCCAACTCAGGGTTATTCTCGGTCTTCGTAATCTGCGATTCGCCATTAACGACTAAATCACGCGAACGGACAATCGTTCCCTTAACACGGCCCATTCTGTCACGGTACAGGTCTATGGAATACTCTTTCCCTATAATGAAAGGCTGAAAAATCGGCTGCTTTAGATTCAATGCATGCAAAACCGCCATCTCTTTATTGAGGTCAAGCCCCAAACTTTCCGAGCCCGCGCCGAATCTCTCTTTTACAACATATTTTTCAGCTTCCATGTCCTTTATTGAAGTTGAAGTAGGGATCGCCGGGAACCCTGCATTTTTTAACGTTTCGTAGAAAAGCTGTTTATCCAAGCATTTTTGTACGGTATCAGGTTTCGATATCATAACATGGATGCCATGCTGCTTAAGCTCGCTTTGATGTTCCGCATAATATGATAACTCGCCGTCACGAGTCGGGATAATACATTTGACATCGTGCTCGTTACAATAACGAATTAACTCAGTCACCGGAAGCTGACCCAGCCGTGGCATTTCCCAGAACATATCGGTGAAATGTTTCCCGATACAGTTCGGATTGTTATCGGCACCAATGATCTGCGTCTCCAACCCCAGCTTTTGGACCGCCTTGTTGACCGACTTTAGCAGAGGTATCTTTTTCGATACACTGCTAATCAGAATACGGAACGGCTCCGAGCGTACCTCAGACGAGCTACAATCACGCTCATAAGCAATCATCTCCGGGATCGTATCCTCTAGATGTCTTTCGGGAGCCCAGCCGGTCCATTTCTTGAAAAGACTCATATCCGCCTGAGAGGCTTCATATGGTATATCGCTATCACCCTCGGTTACTTTCATGTGAGGAAAATGCAGCGCAAGGACATCCAGCACTTCCTGTACCCGCCGCGCTCTCCCGCTGCCCAAGTTAACAATCCCTACAGCATCGCTCTCGGCTAAGCGGATTAATCCCTCCGCGCCATCTTCTGCGTAAATGTAATCGAATAACCCCTCTTTACGGAAGACGGTAATCGTCTCATCCTGCAGCAGAGCGCGAATCCAACGAGATATGATGTCGCGGGAATTTTTCCCGTAGCTTCGATAAATCCTTGCGCTTACGGTTTGCAGGGACGTACCGCGGAAATGGTGTAGAAACTGCAGCTCCATCTCATGCAAAAGCTTGGCGACACCACAAAGATTACGCGGATAGATTTCTCCTTCCTCCTTCAGATTCACAGCCTCGAAAGCAGGCTCCTGAAACGTATATGTGGCAGGATTATAAATTAAATAACTGGATGCAAAAACAACCTTTCGGAGCGTCGGAATATCTTTTAAGCAGTGCATCAAATGATGACTAAGCCGGACATTATGCTCATAATTTTCATTCCAAAATTCATAGGTTTCTACAGAACGCTCGAAAGTGGCAGCCAAGTGAAATACATATTCCGGCTGAAACCGTTGCAGCTCTTGACAGCTGATATAATTTAAATCACCTTGCCTGTATATAATACTCGAATCCCAACCATGTGGACGAGGCTTTATATCCCCTACCATGACTTCAACTCCACGCTGAAGCAGTTTTTTCACAAGTTCTTGGCCTATTACACCGGCCCCGCCGCTGATAAAAACCTTTTTACCGGTTAGCATGATTAAACTCCTTTAAGCAGCCGTGTAGTAAGGAATCGACAAATTTACCGTCTACTACTGCATGTTGTCGCATCCGTCCTTCATATTGAAAACCGCTCTCTTCTAAAATCATCACATGATGTGGTCTTATATCATATGTTTCGGTAAATAGCCTGTTAAAATGGAGATCTTCAAACGCTACTTTCTTCATTAACGCAAGAAAAGCGGTAAAATCATTCCTGTACCCAGCTTTATCCATAATTCGGTTCGTATTTAAAAGGAAGGAAATCTCCGCTCTTTTGCACATCCAATCGTTATTCGTTAAACCGCCGTATCCGATACATTCTCCATCCAATAAGAAGCTGAACAAAATGATAGTAGGATGTTCTTGATCAAACGAGGGTCGGACGACATGCTGATAATAAGACTGTTGATCTTCGTCCGTCAATACCTTGCTTTGCCGCAATACCGACATTTGCTCATTTCTCCATTGCTTGATGGATAGCATGTCTTGTTGCCGCAACGTAACAGCTTCATATCCTCCAGTACGGTAGAATGATTCTTTTAAACAACGATATTTCATAACTAGATACTCCTGTCTTGTCTAAACGACCGGTTTCTGCTGGATATGGGCATTAATTGCCGCTACATCTGGATTAGCAAGTAAATATTGTACTACCGTTTGCGAAGAAATCAGCTTGTCCTGAGAATGATTGGCAATAGCTTTAAGCAGTTCATAATCTTCCGGAGTATCTAGCGTAATACGAAGCTCTGGATGCTGTAAGGACTCGGGTATCTTACAGTAAGCCGCTTTAAACCGCTCCGGATATTCGTAGGCGTAGTACGTCACATGTTCACGATGCCGGTGCTCTTTGCCGTAATGATACATGTATTCTAAGGCTTGGAATGAAACCATTTCGATGGCCAAGCCTCGCGGCAGGGCGCCTTGAAGCAGTACGATGTCACTGGGATTCTCTTCCATCACCTGCACCACTTGATTTCCCAAGTGATAATCGATAAATGGACAATCGCTGGTGACTCGAATCACATAATCGGGTGCGTACGCTTTAGCGCATTCGTAATACCGGGAAAGCACATCGTCCTCAGAACCACGGAAGCAAGTCACTCCGTTTTCTTCACACCACTCTACGATAGGTTCATCCTGCTCTAAGGTTGAGGTAGCCACGATGACATCCTGCACTTGGTTGATTTGTCTGCAGCGTGTTACATCATAATCCAGTACCGTGGTCATCCCGAGAGGCTTTAAGATTTTTCCTGGCAGTCGGGTCGACCCCATACGTGCCTGGATAATCAGAATAATCTTCATTCTTGGGTTCCACCTTTAACTTTTTCTTCAAACAACCGCAATGCCCTAGCCACGCACGCATCCATATCATAATATTTGTACTCGGCAAGTCGTCCGAGCAAGACGAATTGATCAAATTCCTTCGCTTTATCCCTATACTTTTCATATCTTTCTTGATTTTCAGGGCGCGGGATCGGGTAGTAAGGTATATTTTGCCCTTCCACATCTTTGATATAGGCTTGCGGATACTCTTTCACGATGGTTGTATATCCATGCTGCTGTCCGGTTAAGTGCTTAAACTCGGTAATTCGCGTAAAATCATACTCATTCGGGTAGTTAACCGTGCCGACATTCTGAAAACGTTCTTGATGGAGCGTTTCAAACTGAAAACGCAGCGAGCGATACGGGAGTTCCCCATACTCGTAGTCAAAAAGCTCATCAATCTTTCCGGTAAAAATAACCTTGCCCCTAAAAGGCACCCCAAAAAGTGTCACAGCCTTCCGTTCCCAATCAGCCTTGATCACTTCCCTATAATCGGTATTCAGCATGATCCTGATGTTCGGATGGCCCAACATCCTTTCGAACATCGCCGTATAGCCCTTTTGGGGCATGCCTTGGTAAGCATCTTGGAAATAACGGTCATCCCTAGAGATATAAATGGGAACTCTTCCAGTAACTAAGGGATCGAGCTCCTCAGGCCTCATTCCCCACTGCTTGGTGGTGTAGTTCAGAAACACCTTCTCATAGACGAACTCCGCCAACCATTTTAAGTCCACATCATCCGTGTTCCGCAGCTTCAGGATCGGCACCTTCACATTATAACCGAAAGCTCGAAGAAGCTTGTCTTCCAGCTTGGCCGCTGTGTGAGTCGGCAGAAGCGTATATAGTGTATTTAGGTTAAAAGGAATAGGAGCCTTGTTCCCGTCAACGCTTCCCAGAACATGGTGATGATACAAATACCAATCCGTATATTGAGACAGATAATCCCATACATATTTAACTCTTGTATGAAAAATATGCGGCCCGTATTGATGGACGAGCAATCCCGATTCATCATACCGATCGTAGACATTTCCGGCGATATGGCGACGTTTCTCAATGATAAGTACTTTCTTGTTCAATTCATTGGCAATCCGTTCTGCCATGACTGAGCCGGAAAAACCCGCGCCCACGATGATATAGTCGAACATAGGGAGACCTCCATTAAACCTTATTTCTTCTTCAATCTTCTAAGCATCATCGGCAACCCAATAGTTAACGGAACCGCAAGCAGAACCGTAACTAGCACTGAAATAGCCGAAATCAATAAGCTGCGAGCTCCCATACCGATAATGGAGACCATGCTAACTGGGCGCAAATCAGAGATGAGATTACAAATATAGCGTTTCTTAGCATTTATCGTTAATGAAAACAGAAGTACATTTAAAAAACCTGCTCCTGTCAAATTGGATACCGGAACGATGACACAATCAAATTTCTGATCTTTGAATTCTTGCACTGGACGCCAAAAAGAAAAGCTTTGTTTATAAGGATACACATATATTTTACTTAACAATTTATATTTCTCGGCTAGCTTAACACCATGCTCATGAGTTAACATTTGAAACCGATGATCGGGCAGTGCCTCCTCTATCGCCGGAAAATTTTTATCCAGTTGTTGAAAGCTTGCCGAACGTATAATTAGAGCATTTTTCAGATTGACCAACCACCTTTCGATTACCGATAAAACGTAAAAAAGACATCAAAGGGGACCCGAAGGCGCTGAACAATATCAGACCGAACAGCTTTTCGCTTGTTTCGGATTGCGTCCGACTGACTGAAGGCGGCAATTAAAGCTTTGAGATATACATTTGTTCTTTGCTCCATGGATGCGTATAAACAATCATAGATTAACTTGAGAGTCTGTTTTACAGCCGCTCTAATCGGATAGTTCTTCCACACAATCCAAAAGGCGTTTCTAGTGTAATAATAAGGCGCCCTCCACGACGCTCGATTTTGTGGCGAGAATTTATGATAAGCAACCACATCTGAAAAAAACTCGATCTTATAGTTCAAGTCTAAAATACGGAAAGCGACGTCCAGTTCGTTATTATAAAGAAAAAAATCTTCAGGGTAGAACCCAACTTCTTTAAATATATCTTTTCGAACACCAGCTCCAGCTCCGTTAAAAGACATCAGATAATCTTTTGTGATTGCAGCCGTGTTAACATCTCCACTTTCCGCTTCCATCGTTTTTACTTCGTCATAGTTGAAGTAATTTCGAACGTCGAAAGCTACCACGCCTAATTGTGGATCTTTCTGAAATTTATCAACCATTCGACGGATAGCTTGTTTAGCAGGAAAAGAATCATCATCTAGAATAACGATATATTCACCGCTTGCATTCTCAAACCCAATGTTATAAGCCTCGATCCCTAGGTTCTTATACATGCGAATTAATCGCGCTTCGGGAAATTCCTGTTCTACCATCGTCTGTGTTCCATCCGTTGAGCCGTTGTCTACTACAATGACCTCTAAAGCTCCATATTCGATCTCACGAATACGCCGCAGGCTTTCGTATACATCTTCTTTGCGGTTCCAACAAAGCATAACGATGCTCACGCATGGCTCCTTCATCCCTGGGCCTCCTTGCCTATTTGAAGGCTAAATATTTGCGGCGATCTACCGACATCTTGAAATTTTGTTCTGATATCCATGATAATATCGCTAATAAAAGAAAGGGAGCCAACTGCAAAAACATCAATGTTTTTTGACAAAGCCGATGTTAACGAGATCACTTCTACTCCATCTATCTTCTGTCCCCAAAGGGAAGGTTTTCTATCTACAAAGTAAGCTACTTTAATTTGATTTAGACGGGCAATTTTCAGTAATGATTGTCCTACATCACCTGCCCCGTAGATCGTAATTTCATGAATATGGGCTTGTCGAAGATTGGATACAAGATGACTCATCATGTAAAGATATCCATGGGCAGTGCTATGCTTCAAATAATGCCGAAAAATTACAGCAGGGTCAGATCGTGTGACTACACCTTGAGGCCAGTAAACCTCAGTAGCTTTAAATCCAAAGCGGCCTAGCTCTAAAAAATGCTCCGAACCTAATCGATTACATAATTCTAAATCTTCTTTTGTGCAAATGCTGCTTGCATGCTCACTTCCAAAGTTATCATCATGTGTCAAACCACCAAAATGATGAGCCTCTTCGGCTGTTGGCATGTCAATAACTCTATGAATAAGTTTAGCAAAATCACGGTTTGACGCGTCTGGAATTTTCATCAATTGTGATTTTTTCTCTTTTAAGTAGTACCAATAACCTTGAAAGGCCATTACACCTTCTTGACAGATTTGTTTATTTCTAATTTCTTCTTCTCCATATTTTAATTCCCCTAATATTGGCTTTGAGGCACCTTGGTGTTGTTCATAACCTAATGTGGAGCCTATTTCACCCATTAACAACTCTTCCAAAAATTCAGGACTTCTCATAATAGTCTTGATTAAATCGTGGTTTTCCCCACTATTTCCCGTAAACCCGCGAATATCGAGCCCCGCTAGAAGATGATGCTTCGTTTCTTCGCCGCCAACGGCAAGAAGATGACTTATATCGAAAGGAATGCCTGATATTTTCAATGCAGCATTTATAGATCTTTGGATTGTTCCTTTAAAGCCTAAATCAACGGTCACGATGCCGTCAAAAGAATTACAGGTTTGTTGTAAGTATTGAACTAAATCATTTCTTCTTTTATCAATAACTTCCCGTATTTTCTCTTGCACAACCGAGCTTGTCAGTACATTCTTCAAGCTCTGCTTCAAATTGCCGCCCTGCGGCAAAACAATTTTTGCCGATTCACTTAATGGTATATGAGCAAATTCTAGGTAAGCTTGCAGTTCCTTTTCTAATTCAAGCATTCGTATGAGATCCGCCACAGTAAAATGATTTCTCTCGAATAAATTACCGAAATGCTCCTCATCGAACGCATCCAGCCCCGCTAAAAAAGTAGCTTGTCTGGAAACGTACAAAGGTTCGATTTTTATATCAAGCCGCCGCATTTGCGCCGCCTTCTTGAGCATGCCGGTAAGCAATATTCCCTCCCTGAGAAATGGATAAATGGCCTTTCTTCGCTCTTGAACACAAATGTCCAGTATCCAGTCACAATAGGCTGCTAAAAAAGGCCCATATACTTCAGCCCCGAATCGAAACCAAAATTGATCATCCTCTGGGTATTCAGCCGATGTTGCTCCAGCTAGCTTTCGAATCGATTGTAATTGGGGCAAAATATCATGATGTCGAACTTTCTCCCATTCAAAAACACCTTCAAAATCAGATGGTATTACTTTATAGTGAATAGCCTTGATACCAAACTGGATTGCCCCGTATACATCCGCATCTGCGCTATCCCCTATATGTAGATACGCATCGATATTTTCATTAGGAAAACGCGTCACCATTTGATGAAAGAGGTTCCCATTAGCCTTGCCCCCCCCCTCTTCATTGGAAACGAACATGAAGTCAATCAACGATTCTTCTAGTCCTGACGAACTGATAAGTCTCTTGATTTGCTCTGAGGAAAGATACATATCCGATAGAAGAACAATCTTGGTTCCATTTTTTTTAACACTCTTAATTAGTGACTCGATATTAGGATTTAGATAGCAGACTTGCCTCTCCACTTCTAATTCAAGGTTCATAATCTTAGCTCGATCGCCTATATTTTGCGGCAGCATTTCATATATTTGCTCGAAAGTAACCTCATCATGCCCTGCTTCTTTTTTGAGTCTGAATCTTGCCTTTCTCTCAGCTAATATTCGGATTTCTTGAAACTCTTTTGCCGTTAATCCATTTCTTACAAGCTGCATTTGAATGGCTTGCTGTCCCACCAGGTAAAAGACATCAGCAGGCTTCTCACATGTTCTTAATAAGAGTGTATCAAACACATCTAAGCTCAAGACTTTAATATTATTGACATAGCCGATGATTGTATTTAGGTATCGATCTCTTTTCCAAAGCGAATCATCGAACGGCTTGTCCCACCATTGAACGGATGTCATATTTCCCCCACTCGTTTCCTAGTTAGTAGCTATAAAACCCTATAACTGGAACATTCAATTCCATACTCTCCAGTTGCTCCATGATTTCTATCTCCCAATCCGACACGATAATTATCATTTCTAAACCGACAATATCTATGATCTGGTTCGGAGACGTTACTGGTATGCCATCAATGACTTGACCCCATTTTTTTGGATCATTATCCATAAAACCGATAATCTTTACATCTCGTATAGCTAAATGTCGACAGATCATTAGTCCAAGATGTCCAGTACCGAATATAGCTACCTTTCTTGCACCAACAGTATGTAAATGCGCCTCTATACGCTTGATTTGCCTTGGTATCATTGGTTTTCTTAAGAAACCTTTATCCTGAGGTCCTAGAAGAGATAAGTGATCCGGTTTTACAACACCTGGCGAAGTACGATGCCGGGCAATTACTTTGTAATAATCGTATACTTTCTTGCAAAAAGTCTCAACCGACGGCAATACCGGAATTTGTTTCGACCAAGATGTTAATGTCTCAGGAAAAGCGGTGATTTTTTTCATTAGCAAAAGCAACTGTTCTATATTTCCCGCTTCAAACAAAGCCCCGAACTCCGGACCAATCATTTCGGGAATGCCTCCCAAATTTGACCCTATAACCGGAGTATGATACTGGAGTGCTTCTAGGATGACTAGCGGCTGTTCCGGACAAATCGTTGGAACAACCAGAACATCTATTTCATCAAAAATAGCCTCTAGCTCGTTGGACTGATATGAGCCCTTCCAAAAAACATTAGGTATACTGCCCATTATTTTTTCAATAGTTGGCCGATATAACGGATCAATGGATCCATAAATGACCAATCTTGAATGAGGATCATTCAATTGACGAAATGCCTCTAGAAGAATATGGGGGCCTTTATGTACAAGCAAATTGCCAATAAATCCAAAGGTAACCCCGTTCTTGTCATGGTTGATTTTCAAACTTGTTCTATCCAAAGAATCTAAAGATGTATGGATGGAAACAACCTTCTTGTCATCTAGCCCCTCTTGTAATAATCTATTTCTTATAGCATCGGATACAGTCACAATTAGATCTGCTTTCTTGTCCAATGCGTCTGTGATAAATTGGTATCTAGCTACAAATGGCATTACTTCAGTTCCAACATGTTGATGGGCTGAATCGAAACACCGGATACATCTTGTGCCAAGGTTGGGACCGTCACACAATTTTAAATCCGAGTTTATAAGAAAACTTCTGGGACAGATGGACCAGTAGTCATGTAAAGTGACCACCGTCGAAACTCCTTTTTCTTTGGCTGCTCCCAGTAATGAAACGCCTAGGTCGGATAGATGCTGAAAATTAATAACATCCGGCTTTTCCGCATCTAAAAAATGCTCAAATTTAGAGGTTATGACTGAATCGGCAAAACAATCTTTCAGAGGATCATAGTTGAGCTTCATGCCCATATCACATTCTATAAATCGATAATGAACCCTTGGATGATCTATCTCTTTATGTTTTACTGCTTCTTGACTAGAACAAAATATTAAATTAATGATTTCTATGTCGGAATCCAATTGAAGCAGCCCGCCATTTAAGACAGAAACGTAACGATCTACACCTGTTACCCCATGGTAAGGAAAGGCTTGGACAACCTTCATGATTTGAAGTTCTCACTCCGCTCAATTCTGATTTTAGACTCCTGGTCAACAACTACGAGGTGCTTTGCTTCTCGATAAGCCTTATGTTCCAAATAATCAAAGTATTGAAAGACAAAGCTATTTTTGTCTACTTTCTCATATGCCGCCACTTCTTTAGCCAAGTCCCCATGTTTCGTTAATATGAGAGGTACCGAAAACCATCTGCATAGTGGGGCCAACGCATGGTATCCCATGACATCATGGACGTGGATCACATCCGGCTTTTGGTCTGATCTCAAGATCTTCAACATTAAATAACGGAGTAACATTTGGCGACAAGTGAATGCAGCGATTTCCCCGCTTTTAGGAAATATGGCCGCAAAGATTTTGCGAAAATGAATTAATAGCATTACTCTTAAGTTTAAATTTACCATCCCGAGAGACATTACCTGTACCTGAAAACCCGTATGACTGGAGCAAGTCTGCAGTAATTCGATATAAGATTGCAAGCCTCCTATCGTCATATCGAAGATTGTGGTCACTATTGTTCGGATAGGCCGATTAGGTGCATCGACAACTGTCTCGTAAATCTCCATGTGCTTTTTACAAAAGACATCCGGTGACAAATTCTCTCTATAATATCGGTATGCATTCATTCCTAGTTGAGCTCTTTCATCCGGATTATCCATTAAACGTTTGAGAGCCGCTGCCAGTTCAACAGAAGAAGCTGGACTTACTAACAAGCCATTATGACCATGTTGTATTACGTAGGGAATACTTCCCGTCTTTGTTGCAACCAATGGTTTTTGCGCGGCCATAACTTCAATTAAGGAAATGGGCATGGCTTCATTTAAAGACGGCAATACAAAAATATCACATTGCTCTAGGAAAGGTTTGATATCAGCTTGAAACCCCAGAAATCGCACAAACGATGTCAAGGATTTTTGTTCACAAAAAGATTTTAAAGACTCAGTCTCAGGTCCTCCACCTATTAGTAAAATTTCAAACTGACGTTGATCTTGTATCAATAATTGAGCAGCCTCTAATAAATAACGATGACCTTTAATGGGATCCAACCTTGCAATACATCCAATCTTAACAACGCCGTTATCGTTCGGTTGCACGATTTCTCTAACCTTTTGAAGTCGTGTAGTCCCTCCGATAACCTGAACAGAATCCAATGGGCGACTTGTCCGATTTGCCTTATAATATTTTACAAGAAGTGCTCGGATATAGTTAATAAGGGTGATTAGAAATACAGGAATTACTGCTAGTATAAAAATCACGGATTGGATCCATAAACGAATCCTTAGCTCCGTTATTGTTTTTAGCTTTTCCGGACCATGGTCATGGTATTGTAAAATATGAAGCGGCTTAATTTGATCGGCAATCCGCAGCAAGTTTTTATATGTGGTTGAACCATATAAGCTATAGGGGAGCAAGATCAGATCATATTTGTTATCTCTAAGCTCTTCTAACAATTGGCCGGGGATTTTCTTCTTATCCAAAAAGCCTGTATACTCCAATAAGTAATAATTCCGGAACGGCTTTTCTTCACGATCCCAATCTACGTTCCCTATATAATCTATCTCCACATCCACATAATGCTTTTTCAAATAATCAAGCGCCGCCTGGCATATCGGTTTTGGTGCTGTGCGAAACATTAAGACCCTCATGTGTACTTTCAGCCCCTAAGTGGGATTCTTAATTTTGCTGGATATTTTGCAAACCCGATAGTCGTTTTTCAACTTAACCCTTTTAAACTTAATATTCTTGTATTTATATTTAATTGGTTTCTGATTTGATCTATAATTTCATCAACATATTTTATTGATGCAATAACAATTATATCGACATGGTTTTCCTTTAAATAGTCAGGAGAGCGTATAATAAACTTATTTTGAAATACAGTCCCTTGCAAGGTCTTATTATTATCAATAACTACCTTGACCTTACGTGCGAGGTTGTCTGAGCTCGTGTATAACAACCTGCAAATTTCTCCACTTCCCCATACAGCAATCGAGATATCATCTTTATCTGAATATGCTATTATCGTTGATACAAGCATCTCAACCAGATATTCTTGGTATGTCTTTAATCTTTGAACGAAATGTCTTGTCTCTTCAATAAATGAATTAAAAAATATTTTATTATCATTTGCCCATTGCATAGCTTCCATAACCATTTTAAAGTGAGAAGGATCGTTAGACTCTTCAAGGAGTTTAAAACAAACAGTTCCACATTGCTTTAGATAATGATTACGGACAATATGAAGATACTCTTCCGAAACACCTATTTCCTCATAAAGTTCAATGACATCTTTCAGTCTTAGTAATAATATTTTAGGCAAATGCCCTGACCATTCTTGACTCCCTTGTCCTAATAAGACGATGGGATCTCCAATATAATAAACAGGTTTGTTAATCATGGAAATAGCAACAATTTTTAAATGCGGATAGGTCATATCCAATCTGGAAAATTGATTATCCGCTATTTTATCAAATTGAATACAATTTGAATATTGTAGCCAAGTCGTTCTTCTAAAGATACTAGATACGATGGCAGTAAATAAATAAGAAGGCCAATCCGTATCAATCCCCAGCAAATGCTCCCAATTATTTAGCTGTTTTTCTGTCAAATCTTTTGACAAACACTCTTTCAAACTAGGAGTATAAGCTGAATTAAAATTATCAATAATGTCGTCTCTCTCTTTGATTTGTTTTGTAAAATAGTTGATAAAAAAATAATCAATCAATTTATTTTCTTTAATGATCTCTACTATCTTATTGACCTTACCTTGCCGCACCATATCATCGTCGCCTATAACCCAACAATATTCCCCTGTTGCGATTTCTTCGATTGCTGTAAATATATTTCCTACGGCACCCATATTTTCATTGTTTCTATTATATTTAAAGCTTCCTGTTTGAAGGGCTTGCCTAACTACTTCTTCCGTTTGATCTGTTGACGCGTTATCTGAAACGACAAGCTCCACATCTTCCAGATCTTTAATCTGAGGCAACAGAGATTTGAGCGCTTTTTCAAGTAATGACGCCCTATTATAAGTAGGAATAATGATAGTGAGTAGCGGTTTTTTCATTTGTGCCTCCAACTCTTAAATAGAAGGTCTAACTAACCCAAGTTTTTCTCTTAAGAAATCTTGACTGCCGACATAATGCGAATACACATCAGGTAGCCCTATCCTCTTGAACTTAATTTTCTTCTCACTTTCTGCCACAATCTCTGCAACTGCGCTCCCTAGGCCTCCTACAATGTTATGTTCTTCCAAAGTTAGGATGGGAAGTCCCTCTTCAATGATCTTATTAATCATTTCCACATCAATTGGCTTTACGGTTGGCATACTTATAAGTCTGACCTTTACGTTTTGTTCGTCCCATTCTTTGACCCATTTCAAACCCAATTCCAACGTATTGCTTGTCGTTATTAAAACTAAATCATCACCTTTTGTTACTTCAATCGCTTTTCCTAAAGAGATTTTAGTGCCAGGACTGTGTATTTGAGGCTCATTATTTTTACCAAGTCTAATATACATAGGGCCTTGATGATAAAAGCTTGCATTAGTCAGTTCTCTAACTTCCAATGGGTCACCCGGAGCGCAAACCGTCATATTAGGAAGCGCCCGCATAATTGCAATATCCTCTATAGCGTGATGGGTTGCGCCTTGCGGACCATATGATAACCCAGCCCCGACTCCAACCAGTCTTACATTAGTATTCATATAAGCGACATCAATACGAATTTGCTCAAAGCATCTCATTGTTACGAAAGGCACTATACTGTAAACATAGACAATTTTTCCTGAAAGGGCCAGGCCTGATGCAACACCTACAGCGTTTTGTTCAGCAATCCCTGCATTTAAAAACCGCTTAGGAAACTCATCCCTGAATTTCTCTAGGACAGAAAACCCCAAATCTGGAGTGATTAGATAGATTCTGTCATCTATTCTGGCTTGTTGCATTAATGTATCTAGAAAGGTAGTTCTCATAATGCACGGCTCAACTCTTTCAGGGCTTTTTCTAATTCTTGAGTATTGGGCGATTTATAATGCCATTCAAGTTTATCTTCCATAAAACTAACACCTTTGCCTTTTACAGTATGAGCAATAATGACTTTTGGATTCATGGTTGCCGGTTGATTAAAGCAGCTTTCGAGGTCAAATATGGAATGACCATCGACCTCAAGAACATCCCACCCAAAGGACTTCCATCTTTCGGCTAGATTTTCCTGGTTAATTATATCTTTGGTGTTTCCAAAGCCTTGCAGCTTATTGCAGTCAATAATTGCTGTAATATTATTCAATTTATTGTGCGACGCTAACATAGCCGCTTCCCAAACACTTCCCTCATTACATTCGCCGTCGCCTAATAAAACATAAATGTTCCCGGGATTATTATCCAGCATATTGGCGATTGACATTCCCACACCAACAGATAAACCATGACCTAAAGACCCCGTTGACAGCTCGATGCCAGGCACAGCTTTCATATCGAGGTGACCCGGTAAAATTCCATCATCGATATAATACCGATTTAAAATTTCCTTCGAAAAAAAACCCCTCTCCGCCAAAGTGGAGTATAGGGCAGCACTTCCATGCCCCTTACTTAATATGAATTTGTCTCTATCCGGCTTTAGCGGATTCTCCGGATCTACTTTCATTATTTTGAAGTAAAGAACGTATAAAATTTCTACTATCGATAAGCATGTGCCGACATGCGACGATTTTGAATAGTGGGTCATATAAATAATGGATTCTCTGATATTTTTAAGATGCATGGTTCACCTCCCAAACACATAATATCTCCTTGAAACATATATTTGTTCCTTAACAGCGAGATGATTTCATCCTGATACGAGACAGCAAAAATAATAATTAGCTCATTGTCATTAATGGCCTCGAAGCTTGGCGTAACGATTAGGGCCGAACTATTACAGATATATTTATTGTGCTTATGAGGATCTGAATCAAAAATATGTTTCAAATTTAAATCCTGACCAATAACGGTTAGAATAGCTTGTGCTTTTGCACCGGCTCCCCAAGCAGAAATGTGGTTATATGTCTTGGAATGATCAATAATATACTTAAAGTCATTCACTCTTTTCTCGGTTAAATTCGGTTTCTTTTCTTTTTTCCTTAAGTAAATCTCTAAATAATCGTCTTGGAAACTCTCTTGAACTTTAATCACATTAAAATTTGCTCTTTCAGCCAAGTAGCATAAACTCATAGATGTAAAATAATTTAAATGATCCGAAAACAAATCAAAATATCTGCCCTCCGACAACATTTTTTGAGCATTTGGAACTTCAATTAATCCCACCGCATCATCATCCATTAAATCATACGCAACCGATAAAATTTCAAATGGGTTAGGTAAATGTTCGAATACCTGTCGGGATACAAAAGCATTAAATAAATAATTAAATTTTATATCTCTTGTTAAATATTCATTTATTACTTGAAGTCCTTTTTTTTCGCACTCAAAGAAAAATGTTTTTGACGGCTCAACACCGACAACGTTAGAAAATTTATTTTTTGAGTGATCCATGAAGTTGCCATCCCCACAGCCAATCTCCAAGAAATTGACCGGCACTTTACATAACTTGAAAAGTTCATTCACTTGTTTTTTTTGATGATCTTGCATTTTCTCTGAGTAACTGGCTGTCATGAGATACTCTTCATAATAACTGTCAATATTAACATCCGGGATTTGATAGTGCCCACACCTGTTGCATTTATATAAATCTAAATCTACACCCTTTGATGCCGTTGGTGTATCATATAGTTTCGAGACTTCTCTCGCACTATCAGGCACCTTTAGGAATAGCTCCATATGCCAATCACATATTCTACAATTCACTGATACTCAACTCCAATTATCTTTTTTCAGGCTATTAATTAAGTTGCCTAAACCGACTCTTAATTCAGTCCTAGGTCTCCAACTTGTGTCCTTCGTGATACGTTCAATGTCCGCTTCTAAATGCATGACTTGATCTTGTCTATATGGAATTTGGCCAAACCCAAGTGATAGGTTTGGGTTTATTAAATTTCTTGCTTGTTCCATAATGCTTCTTATAGGCAAGCTCTGGCCGGAACCCAAATTATAAACGCCTGAAGCTGTATTAGATTCCGATAAATTTACTAATGCTTCAGCAGCATCCTCAACATAAAGATAATCCCACAGCTGTTCCCCCAGGGTTAGCGCAGGTGTTTTATTATCAAGCATCGTTTTTATGGTATCTGTTAATAACCATCCACTGTTATCATATGGTCCATAAGTACTGAAAACTCTAACCCATACTGCCTCAATGCCTATTTCCCTTGCCAATATTTGCGAAGAATTGCAGGTTGCCAATTTAGCAACCCCGTACATTGTTGTCGGATGAGCAACATCCGTTTCTTTGATCTTCTTATTAAGAGGACCGTATTCAGCTTGAGAACCTGTACCAATCCACTTCGTGCAGTTTAAGGACTTTGCCAATCGTAACGTTTCGAGACTGTAAAGGACATTATTCATCTGTTGAATAGAGTTTCTTTCTAGATTGCTAACTCCATCCCAAGCTAGGTGAAAAAAACACCTGAAATTTAAATCTAAATTGGAAAGCTGTTTATACCATCCACTAACATCATTTAAATTCCCTGGGACTAATATAATATTCTTATGATTAGACAAACGCTCTAAACTACTTTCTTTTCGGGTAATAACAGCAACCTTATATTCCTTTTTCAATAAACTTTTTACCAGCCAGGAACCAATGAAGCCCGTAGCCCCTGTAACTATAACAGCTTTGCTTGTCATAGTACCTCCAATAGAGATACTATGCTCTTAGGAGGGTTAGGAAGTGCATTCACATGTTTTGATATTTCATCCATGTATCCATAGCTAAATACGATTAGAGTATCAACCGGCTGTTCTGACAGAAAGGTTGTCGGAACAACGGGAATGTTCGTTTTAGGTGTAAACTTCCCATGAAAATTATGATTTTGATCGCACAAATATTTCAAGTATTTCGCATTATTTAAAGCAGCTAATGTCATAACTCCGCGGCCACCTGCCCCATAGCCGGCAATTTTTTTATTTGCTTTAATTTCTTGTTCAATAAAAAGATCCAGCTCTTTTATCCCGGTTTCTAATCGATTGGAGAAGCTATTGAGATCGTCCAATGTTTGATGTACACCTTGAGTTTCAGATTCATAAGTAATTTTTGAATTTTCGTTAGCCGCAACGATCAGCAGTGAATTTCCTCTTCTGCTTTGAAGAGGAACTAAATTATCTGTAATTAGCTTATAGCCACAGCGTTTTAGTAGTTGTTCCATTGTTTTCAACGATAAATAAACGGAATGTTCATGCTCAAATAAGCAATATTCTCGCTTAGCTATGATTTGATCTAAGTCGTGAACTTCGATAATGAGCAATCCGTTATCAGGGTTTAATATGTCTTTTACGGATAATAAAAAATCAACCGGGTTTGGAATATGGTCAAAAGTATAAGTTAAAAGAATGACATCAGCACTTGAAAATTCTTTGGGGATATACTTACTTGCATCATTATCAAAAAGGCCCGTATATACCGGAACTCCACGTTGCCTACTAATCTCCGTTAACAGCTCTGACGGTTCAAAACCAAATACATTTGCGCCCAATTTTTTATATTCTAACAGCTGACTGCCATCACCAGAACCTACTTCAACTACTTTCAACCCTGGCTTGAGGTTAAACTTATCTATCGTATTTGTGGCAAGCTGCTGCATAAATTGATTCGCAAAACCGGATTTTGTAACTGTATATGAATATTCTTTGTAGTATGATCCGTAATCAATATCATGAAGTGTCTGACTAACTTGGCAGTCCAAACACACATAAATGTTGATATCATGTAAAAAAACCTCTTTGTTGACCTGCTTTCTAAGATCATCTGTCATAGGCATTTGAGGTAAATGTACCCACTTCTTTAAATTCGTACTCTTACATACCCTACAACTATCTCTATAACTTACAAAAACATCAGACATCTCTAATTCACTCCCGAATTTAGTTCGTCTTATTTCTTCCCATCAAATATTCATTTATTTGGCTCAGTGTATAGGTGTGCATGTCTTTACCTTCAATCCAAGCCGTTGTCCAATTAACCACTTTATCTAAGGCTTTGTCTATCTCCCAAACAGGTGTCCAGTCAAGAATAATAGATGCCTTAGAACAGTCTAACTTTAAATTAGTTGCTTCATGTAATTCTATATCATTTTGAATTTCAAAGCTGCCGGATCCCCATTTTTCAGAAAGCTTTCTAACTACGTTCTCAACAGAAATAACATCAGAATCTCTTGGACCGAAATTCCAGGCTCCTGAGTATTTATGATCATCTTTATATAATTTCTCCGCTAACAATAAGTATCCGAATAATGGTTCCAATACGTGCTGCCACGGCCTAACTGCATGTGGTTTTCTAATAATAATTTTGGTTCCCTTTATTAATGCCTTTATAGAATCGGGAATCAATCTGTCGGTTGACCAGTCTCCCCCACCTATCACATTTCCGGCACGAACGGTCGCTACCCCTATACCTCTCTCTGCAAAGAAAGATTTTCTGTACGAAGTTGTAATAAGATCCGAACAAGCTTTACTTGCCGAGTATGGATCATGTCCACCTAGAGCATCTACTTCCCTATAACCCCAAACCCACTCTTTATTCTCATAACACTTGTCAGTGGTTACATTAAGAATAACTTTTAAATGATTACTAGTCTTTAGGATCTCCAATAAATTCACGGTTCCCATAATATTTACACTATAGGTTTCCAGGGTATTAATATACGATTCACGAACAAGGGGTTGTGCCGCCATATGAATCACAACCTCAGGTTCAAATGACTGTATTGTATTTCTCAACAAATCATTGTCTGCTATATCCCCAATTACAGTTGGTATCAGAGCATTTAATCTACAGACGTTAAACATATTCGGTTCTGCCGCAGGTTGTTTCGAATAACCCATGACGTCAGCCCCTAATGAAAGGAGCAAAATCGAGAGCCATGAGCCCTTAAAGCCAGTATGGCCTGTAACTAATACCCGTCTTCCATTCCAAAATTGTTTGTCTAGCATTTGTCCCTCTCACCATCCCTACCATAATTTCCAAGGGGCTTGGTTTGAACTCCATAACTCTTCAAGTTTTATCTTGTCTCTTAAAGTATCCATGGGCTGCCAAAACCCATTGTGTCTGTAAGCAGATAATTGACCACTGGAGGATAACTTTTCCAACGGGTCTTGTTCCCATACGGTCATGTCATTAGGAATAAGATCCAGTACCTCTGGTTCAAGAACAAAGTAACCTCCATTAATCCATGCACCGTCACCTTTCGGCTTTTCCTGAAAACTTGTAATTTTGTTTTCACTGAAATCAAGTGCCCCAAATCGGCCTGGGGGTTGCACGGCTGTTAAGGTTGCCAATGTAGCTTGTTTTTTATGGAAATGTATTAAATCACTTATGTTAACATTTGATAATCCATCTCCATAAGTAAAACAGAAAGTTTCGTCTCCGATAAACTTCTTAACTTTCTTAAGACGCCCACCTGTCATAGACTGTTCTCCGGTATCAACCAAAGTGACTTTCCATGGTTCTGAATTATTCTGAAGGACTTCCATACGATTATTTTTCATATCAAATGTCACGTCAGACATATGCAAAAAATAATTTGCGAAATATTCTTTAATTAGATATCCCTTGTAACCAAGACAAATAATAAAATCATTTATCCCGTAATAAGAATAAATCTTTAAGATATGCCATAGTATAGGCTTTCCGCCTACTTCCACCATGGGCTTGGGACGAACGGATGTCTCCTCACTTATTCTGGTTCCCAGTCCTCCAGCTAAAATGACTGCCTTCATAATCATCCCCCAAAATTAACCGATTATATTAATACTTCCGTAAGGAGCCAGTCTCTTAATAAATTTTGCGGAATAGAGCTATTCTCTTGTGGCATTGGTTTAGAAACGATGTTGCCACTGCCCCATTGCTTTCCGGCAAAAAGCGAAGGAATGATATACATCTCTGCTTTTTCAAGGGCAATTCTTGACTCATCTTCCGTCATTAATTCCTCATACATCTTTTCCCCTGGCCGCAGGCCGATTTCATTGATTTTAATATCATGTACGGGAAGATTGTTTTTCGCACATAGTTCTTCTATCATTACAGTTACTAAATCAGACAACTTTACTACAGGCATTTTTAAAACAAACACCTCTCCGCCACTAGCTAATGCATTAGCTTCAAGCAGTAACGAGATGGCTTGAGAGGAAGTCATCATATATCGAACCATATTTAAGTCCGTTACAGTAACACATCTGTTCTCAAGAATTTGTTTTTTAAATAAAGGGATAACCGATCCTCTAGATCCCATCACATTCCCAAATCTCACCGATGAGAAGACCGTTGATTTAGGGCCTTTTTGATACTCTGCAGCGGATATTAATCGCTCTGCAGTTAATTTGGTCGCACCATAAGTATTAGTTGGAGATATAGCCTTATCCGAGCTGGTAAACAGTACTTTCTTTACGCCAGACTGCATGGCCGCCTGTATAACATTCTGCGTTCCAATCACATTGGTTTGAACAGCCTCAAACGGATTATATTCACAGGCCGGCACATGCTTCATCGCGGCAAGATGAAACACGTAATCAATATCTTCCATCGCCCGTAAAATTCTTTGATAATCCCTAACATCTCCAATTAGAAACCGCAGCTTTTCTTGTTGATCCTGAAAATCAATATTCATTTGATACTGCTTGAATTCATCACGGCTAAAAATACGAATTACCTTCGGATTGTCTTGTAATAACCGCCTAGTCAGATGATAGCCTATCGTTCCTGTACCGCCGATGATAAGTATTTTTTTATTATGATAGATCATACTGCCGCTCCATATTGATTCAATAGATTTTCCGTGACTTCGTTAAACATCGGTGTTACTTCTCGAACATCTTCTAAACATCCGTCTAGATAAGGCTTAAATAGTTCAGCGATGGCTTTGGCTTTAATCACTTTACTTTTCTCTAACCGTACCGCCTTAGCCTCGAGCGCCCTTATTAATAAGTCGTTCTGAAGTCGGTTCATTGGCTTTACGATAGTATTGTAAAAAGCGTTATTCTCCAAATCCTTTATTAGCAATTCGAAATTTTCCAGTTTTCTATCTAATTTATTGGGAGAAGACAATATGTACGTGCTTTTTAGAGTCTTCGTAACAGCCACAAGAGATTCTAAAATTTCGCCAACCCGCTCATGCTGTTGAACCATATATTGCACTCTCTCTACTACGAGTTGAAGCGAATAACTTTGTTTATTTTGATACCAATCCGTCACAACCTGCTTATGCTGCAATCGTTCCTTTACCAGCTCATCGATCGTGATAAAGGTGGTTCCCTCAATATGGGCCCCGCCTTTTGTCGTATTATAAATATTAGTCATGCCATGCAATCTGATTACCGATTCCATATGAGTTCTCATTCGATCAAAGCCAGGACTAGTATAAATATCATTACCGTGTACGTCTTTAATCAATTTAGCATTCGCTAACTCTTCTTCTGTCAAACTTGACGGTCTGTATTCGTAACCGATACCCTTGGAATAAAACTGATCTCCTTTGTACGCCAAATTTTGTCCAGCTAGAATAATCGGGTTACATCCTAATTTGTGAAGCAGTTCTAAAGCTACTACTGCAATCGTTGGTGCATCCGACACTTGCTCTAATGGCCTGCCATCGTTTCGATTAAGAAAAACCGTGGCCAAAGTATCCTGACTCGTAATCATATGAGCTAGCGGGCCAGGATAATGTTCGAGAGTTTCATATCCTACACTGCTTCCGTAAAACAACGGTATCGAGGTAATTTGATGTTTCCTTACATCCTCAAATACATTGAGGTTCCACGGCATCGGATCATATGTACACGCTGCATCCGGGTATATACCATGTCCGATTAACGCTTTTATGGCTGATCCTACGCTAAATATATAAGCGAGACCGTTCTCCCTAATATAACGTATTGTAGGAATATCCTCTTCTAAGGATGGACCCGCCGCTACAACAATAGCCGGCTTATCCTTAAACTTATCTTTAAAATCTTGAATAATGTTGGGGGTTTTTATAGTGTAAGGCAGATTTTTTAGGCAATTCACGGTCCATCGCTTTTCAAACCTGAAATCGGCTGAAAAAGAAAACATTTGAAGATTTAGAGCTTCTCTAAACTGATTAACAAAGCTCATATAACGGACTGGATTTAGTTGCTCATAGCTTGGCAAAGTTACAAGCAACGTCTTACCGCTTACACTAGAAACGAAATCTCGTATAAATATGCTTTGGTCCTGCTCGTCTCTAGCAATATAAACTTTGCGCAGGCGTTTAATCGGTAAGTCTGCAAGAGACTTTTGAGACAGATATAGACGAAAAACTTCAAATTCAGGCTCATATAAAGTAAACGTTAAGTGAGGAAATTTCTTTAACAGCAAATCAACATGGTACCCCAACCCTACTCCATAGAAAAAAACATGCTCAAATTCGTCCAGTTGCTCAAATTGTTTGATAAACTGTTCTGATTCATTTAGCGGATTGTATTTGCTGTGTAAATAAATGGACCGCCCATTAGCACCATATACAACTGTATTTATTCCATTTTTTGCGGATTCCAGATGAAACGAACCTTCATTCTCGGAAGGCTCTTGAAGTTTAGCAATTGCCCCGTAGAAATTTTCTTCCAGCCACTTCATGTTCTTAGTTAAGATCATCACGCACAACCTCTTGATCAATAATCATGCTTATTTGAAAATGTAAAGATTCGTATCGAGGCAAAATCTCATGGGTTAAAATATCGCCAACCAGTGTCCAATCCCCATGTTCCATCGCTTGTTCCAAATCAACTAAAAAAGGGTGAGTTTCAAAAAAAGTTTGTTTGCATTGATCCCAACCAATCGGCAGGTGACAAGAAATCGTTATGTTCTCTAGCATGCGCTGTATCCATTCAAACCCTTCAGACCATTGCTGAAACAGTGTCCAGGTATCTTCCGAAGGCTCTCGGTAGAACTGCGACGACATTTGCTTTAGAGCCGGATTTGCCCGCATTAAATATTGCTCTGTAGAGAGCAATAAATTATCCCTGATTTCTTTTCTGGTAGCAACCATAGGTTTAATCGTACTATACCGGCCAACTTCTTCTTCTAAGTGTTGTATGTAATCGTCAAATATTTCTTTATCGTCAATTTTTATCCCATACAAGACCAAGTTTCTTTCTGCTAGGAGGCGCTCCATATCTTGGAATAATGCTTTAAGGGATCCCGCCTTTGAGTCATAATTAATACTCAACTCCTGAAATATCAGTTCCAACATGACTCCCCCATAAATGTCTTTTATCGTCGTTTTATATCAAATTTTGCAATGCTCGATGCTACTATTATCGGATTTTTGAAAACAAAATGTTAGAGGTATTATCCGGAATATAAAAAGAGATCCTAGCCATACTAGGATCTCTTTGGTAATAATTTTCATTAGCCCAACAATTGCAGAACGCCTTGTGGTTGTTGGTTCGCTTGTGCCAACATAGCTTGAGCCGCTTGCGTAAGGATGTTGTTCTTCGTGAAGTCCATCATCTCTTTCGCCATATCTACATCGCGAATACGGGATTCGGATGCCGTCAAGTTCTCGGATGCCGTTCCCAAGTTATTGATCGTGTGCTCCAGACGGTTTTGCATAGCTCCCAATTTGGAACGCTCTGCAGATACCTTCTGCGTAGCTTCGTCAATCGCTTTGATGGCTACGTTAGCTCTATCTTGCTTATCAATTTTCAGGTCTTTCACACCAAGTGCAATCGAGCCCATATCATTAACAGACAAGGAGACATTCTCATCCGTGTTCGAACCGATGTGGAACAGCAAGCTGCCGTCTTTTACTTGCTTGTCGAACGCACCGGAAGTTTCCGTGAAGGAAGACAATGCTTTAGTAGCTGCCGAATTGATGTTACCGCTGCTGTCCTTGACAGTAAGAGTCAAACCATGGATGGCATTGGCAAGACCTGTGTTGGAAGTAAGGGAGATGTTACTATTGCTATCAACAGCAACCGTAGCGCCGCTCAGTGTTGTTCCGAGTGTATTAAAGGTATCCGAACCATTGAGGGTCGCAGTGTGGAAAGTACCGCTGGAAACCCAGGATACTTGAATGGTGCTGCCGCCGCTGATTCCCAGGGACTTACCGTTGACATCTGTCAACGCACTGAATGCAGTGGTGGCCGCTATTGGAGAAGCACCACCGCTAATAGCTGTGTTTGCAGATACATTACCGCCGGAAGCCGCATGCTTAGAAGCCAATTTGCCGTCCAGCAGACTCTTCGTGTTGAACTGTGTGGTGTCACGGATACGGTCGATCTCTTTAGTCAACTGATCCATTTCGTTTTGAAGGTTTTTACGGTCTTGGTCCGTGTTCGTATCGGAGGAGGATTGAACAGCAAGTTCACGCATACGTTGCAGAATGCTGTGAGTCTCGTTCAATGCGCCCTCAGCCGTTTGGATCAAGGAGATACCGTCTTGAGCGTTGCGGCTAGCTTGGTCCAAACCGCGGATTTGGCCGCGCATTTTCTCGGAGATGGCAAGACCTGCTGCGTCGTCGCCGGCACGGTTAATACGAAGACCGGAAGACAGCTTCTCCAAAGATTTGTTAGCGCCAACTGTGTTCGTACCCAATTGACGATGTGTGTTCAATGCTGCAATGTTGTGGTTAATTCTCATTTCATTCTTCCTCCCTGAAGGTAAGTTTCATCCACATCCATGTGGAATCTATGTGCCTATTGATAAGGTCGGCCGCCCTCTCAAAATTAGGCCCTACGTATTATATCGGAGGTCGATTTTAAAATGTTAATAGCAATTTAGAAAAAATTTGTTGATGAATGTAAAACCTTGTTACTGGTCCCGCTTCTTGAAGAGCGCGCTCAAAGCGTCTAAGTTCACAGCACTTTTGGATGCTTCTTCGTTGGATTGCTTAATTGCTAAGTGCACCTCTTTACGGTATACCTGAATGTGTTTTGGCGCTCTTATCCCGACTCGAACGGATTCCCCCTCGGTACCAAGGATAACAAGCTCGATTTGGTCCCCGATCATGATGGACTCTCCCTTTTTACGCGAAAGCACTAGCACGGTTCATCACCTCTTTTGGCAGTTATTCCGAAACAGCTAATTCAAATAGCTTATGCTTGGTTGTATACACCGTATCGTGAAGAACCACCTGTTTAGCAAGCATTTTCTTCGTATTAATCACGATGGGAGCAAGCAGATTGGCCGTCGCCTCCTCCAATTTATCTTGAACCGAAACAATGGATTTAATGGCCAAAACCTCCGGGCTGTCAATCTCAATCTCCTCTTGAACACCTCGAGGAACCTCAAATTCATAGCTTTTAAAAAATACAAACGGGTCTGCCAATATAAAATGAAGCTCTTGATCTTCGATCGATTGCAGATAAGAAAAAGGTACACTCGGATCGGGTTCAATAATCGTAAACTTCTCATGATCTTCAAATCCCGGAATGCCGCCCGGAAAGCGAATGATCTGATCGTCACGAATTTCGATCTCTCCAAATAAGACTGTTTCCACCTTGACCAATGCTACGCATCTCCTGTTCTTTCTGAATTTCATCTTCCGTATAAACGAAAAAGCCATAGAACCAATGTCTACAGCTTTATTATGCGCTAGAAAGGATAGGATTACATTCTCTCATCCAGCCGAGGAGGTATAATCTCAACGCTTGGATACTGTGCAAGATAAATATCCAGTTTCCCTCTATAATAATTGTACTCCGGACGATTAGGATGCGTCTCTATGTTTACAGACCCTTCGCTGGTCTCAATCTCTAACGGTCCTGCATCGTATTTTACATCGACGTTGTCGAAAGAAGCTTCGCCCATGATTTTAAATTCAAAAAAATCAAACGCTTGATTACGGGCGATTTCTGCAAATGCGTTTGCAGGATTAGTAATCTGCGCCATTCGGTTGCCATCCGCTACAATCTTCGCAATTCCTTGTAAAGCAATGCCCTTGGATTGACTATATATCCGATTCATGACCGTAAGAAAGGGCCCATGTCCGACGGCGTCAAAAGCCCTGCTTTGATCAATCGAGAGCTTCCCCTCACCCGCACGAATATCTTGCTTCGGACGAGAAGTGGTAATCTCCAAGGAGGCACGCGGCTGCCTCATATGCTGCCGTCCCAAATCGGCATCGATACCCAGCTTTCCGTATTCCTGCCTAATTTGAATTCTGGGAATATCCACCAATAGCCCCCCTAGCGAAGGAAATCCACCAAGCTGGTACTAATGATTTTCGACCCTACCGATAATGAGGCTTGATACACATTTTCATCTGTTTTTAAGTTCGTGATCACCTCGGCTATGTCCGCATCTTCGGTTTTCGACTGGAGCGTCTGAAGATTCGTATTGATATCTTGAATTCGAGCCTGGGCAAGCTCAATCCGGTTCAGCTTCGCTCCCACATCCGCTCTAGCCTCGAGGAATACATCCATACGGGTATCCAAGCGGCCTAAGGCATTCTCAATACCGGGAATGCTGCCATCCTCCAGCGACTTCGAAAGATCGTCCAACACGCGGAAAAGGTTATCGTTATTTTGCTTAACCGGATCGTTCGGATCATACGGTTCGCCAAACACTTTGTTACCCGGCATATTCGCCGCAATTCGAACGCCTACGCCAATCTCGAACTTGATTTCACCGTGGTCCACGGTAGCTCCCGCCGCAGTCGCTTCTTCATAAGGCGCCTTATCGGTCAACTGGCCGTTAAATACGTACTTGCCATTAAACTCGCTGTTTCCGATGTTAACTAGCTGGGCTCTCAATTGGTCGATTTCGCTCTTGATCGCGTTCAGAGCCTGTTGAGGGTTCGTCCCGGTAGCCGCTTTGACCGTCAACTCCCGAGCCCTCTGCAGCACCTCTCCGGACTGAGCCAGCATCGTGTCCGTATATTCAAGCCAGGACACCGCTGCATCGACATTAGTCTCATACTGATCGTTCGCCGAAAGCTCGCTTCGATAACGAAGAGAGAAAGTAATACCGACCGGATCATCCGAGGCTTTATTAATTTGACGTCCGGTTGATAGCTGATTCTGATGATTATTGATACGGGTCAAGTTGGTATTAATGTTGCGAAGCAGTTGATTATTTAACATCCCTTGGGTTACCCGAGTAGTCATGAGTGATCCTCCCCCTTGTTACTTATTAACGGCCGACCACACCCATGCCATTAATCACTTTATCAAGCATTTCATCAAATGTCGTAAGGGAACGCGCCGCGGCGCTGTATGCATGTTGATATTTGATCATATTCGCCATTTCTTCGTCCAACGAAACACCGCTGACCGCTTGCCTGCGCGATTCAACCTGATCAACGAGAATCTGCTGATTTGCTGCCTGACGCGTAGCCTCCTGACTCTGAACGCCCAGCTCGCCGACAATCGATCGGTAAAATTCATCAAATGTCCCGTCGGTCAGCACCGGCCTTCCAGTAGCGCTCGGGTCAAAGTTGATACGCTTGGTGCGCATATTAGCCAAAAGAAGGGCCATATCGTTGTTGCCTTTGACCACTGTTTCTTGACCTGCATCAAGGTAGGTCCGTGCCGAGGACGAAATATTGGCAACGTCATTCAAAATGACGGAATTAATCGTAACGCTCTCCGCATTAAATTCGGTATATCCAGGCTTAAGCGCAAAGAAAGCCGTACCGGATCTCAAAGGTGAATTTCCCCCGTAACCGAGTTGATGAAGACCGTTAAATCCGTTGACAATCACATCCACGTTATCCCCAAGCGTACGGTCTGCAATCGACCCCGTATATATTTTAGGCGTCGTTGTGCCATCCGGGTTTACGATGTTCAGCGTGGTTCCTTCCGGAACGACCATATCTTTGGGCAAGGTCACTTTGACTTCGCCTTCAACAAGTACCTTAAGCATACTGTCCAGTTGAAATTGATAATTGGAAACATAGTAATCACGGGATTGAATCATCCCGTTCACTTCGCCCGAGTTCAAATCTCCCGACACGGCCGCAGCCTCCAAGGACTCTCTTGTAAATGTGGTAGACACTTGGTTGCCGCTTACCAGTTGCAAATTTCCAAGCCTGACGTTATAGCCTCTGTCTTCTTCGGTATAAGAGACATTCATAATTTTTGAGAGATTGTCCATCAGCAGATCACGTTGATCGCGAAGGTCGTTAGCGTCGTTACCTAGGCCCTCAATCCGGTAAATTTCATCGTTCAGACGTGAAACCTGCGTTAGAATCTGGTTCGCCTCGCTTGCTTTCACTTCGATGTTCTGCGTCAGGTCACCGGACAAATCCTTCAATTGACGAGACATATGGTTGAAAGCGTCCGTCATGGCAAGCGCCCGCTCTTTCACAAGCACGCGAGCGGTCGTATTTTCCGGCGTCTTGCTCAATTCCTGCCATGCATTCCAGAAACCTTCAATCGTTTGGCGTATCCCGGTGTCCGAAGGCTCGTTAATAATCGCCTCCAGCTTCTCAAGCGTATCCTTCCGGATGGACCAATCGCCTAAATTTTTATTCTCATTATGAAACTGATCGTCCAAAAATCGTTCCCTAACCCTCTTGATGTGGTCGAATTCCACACCTTGTCCCATTTGCCCAGGCACATTACTGCGCATGAGACCCGGGTATTCGATCGGACGCGAAGCTACCATATTGACCACTTGCCGGGAATATCCCTTCGTATTCGCATTCGCAATATTATGACCCGTGGTCGTCAAAGCCGCCTGCTGTGTAAACAAGCTGCGCTTTGCAATTTCAATCCCGCCAAAGGTAGAACGCATGAAATGAAACCCCTTTCGCTACCGCGTCTTATGCTCTTGTATCAAAAAGTCCAGGACGTTTATAACCGGAAGGCTGATGCTGTGGCCTGTGATACAGGACATCATCTTCCGGCGGGCCTACGATAAGGTCCAAAGAATAGTTGACGAACGCCAGCGAGTGCTCAATCAATTGCTGATTCAACTGATTTTGCTCTCTTAATTTTCGAATCGTATTCAACAATTGCCTCTGGGCCTCGATCAGCTTTTTCTTATCCTCGGCATCAAAGATGATCTTGGTAAGATCGCTTACGGTTACACGCTTGTTAGGCTTAAAATTCTTCTCGATCATGAACTGGCCTATCGCCTCTACCCGGTCCGCGTCAAGCTCTCCGATCTGCTTGATCCATTTATTTTCTTTCGTGACGATTTGCGTTAAAGCCTCAACGTCATTTTGGATTAGCGCAGCTTTCTTCAATTCCGCTAATTCCAGCAAGGAGAGATGGACATCGTTCAGTGCCGCCATAATTCGTATCAAAGCCTCAAATGCCATGCTCATCACCCTCGTTGTTTATCACTTAAGAAATGGAAATATTTTCTCCGCAAGCGTCCGCGCATCGACATGATACGTCCCTGACGACACCGAATTTGTCAAAGCTTCAATCTTCTCTCTCGAAGCCGGGCTCGCCCCCCGCGTCTCCAGAAGCTCCTTCGCTTCGCTCGAAATTTCCACCTGATCTTTCTTCTTGCCTATCCTCTGGCCTGTCGAGGCCTGCTGCGATTCTTGGTTCTTCTTATATTGATTAACTGCGCCGACCGGGTTACTACCATTGATTTTCATCAATATCACCTCATTCACATTCCATACAAATAATAAAACCCACCAGTAAAAGCTTTATTACTTTTATCGGTGGGGGGAGATGAAAAGTTTATATGTGATTGACAATTCCTTATTGATGCCGCTCGTGTAATCGATCCTTAATATTGAAGGTTACTTTGCCCTCCTGCTTTTCTTTCTTTCGCTGATCGTCTTCCATCATATTGCTCGCATCCTTCGCCAGCCGCGTACGGCAGGAATCGCAAATGGTATGATCCTTTATAGCTGTCCCGCAAACCTCACAGCTGTACGACATATTCGGGTTATTCTTAATGGAGATACGGCCCTCACGGATGAACTTCGTGATTTGCTTTACCGGTACCTCCGTTGCTTCGCTCAATTCATGGATCGTGCATGTCCGATATTCACGGAGATATTTCAAACATTTCTCATACTGGCTTTCAATGTCCTTGATGCAGTTCGGACATAGGCCGTGCATGTTTTTCACATATATTTTACCACACCGGTAACAGTTTGCCACATTCAGACTCATGACATACCTCCTTGTCTATAAGCCAACCTCTATACCCCTAGTTTAGCTCAAACAATAGGACAATGCACTTCCTTTTTTCGAAAAAGTGGTAAGATTCACACATGTCTTATCTGGCAAAAGTAAGACCAAATACCTGCACGGGCAAGGACTTGCGAATGACCCGGGCACACTCGTTCAAGGTGCTTCCGGTCGTATATACATCGTCTACAATGTAGAGGTGCGTACGCTGCGTGCAAGTGTACGAAAGCAGTTGACTGACCGCCTCCGGTATCAACTCAAACACTCCCTGCATATCGTCCAACCGGTCCGCTCTGCCCTTAAAGCTTTGCTTCGCGGTATGGCGGGTACGACGGAGTAGAGGAAGCACCGGAATGCCGGTCAAGCGGCTTACTTCGACAGCCATTTGCTCAGCCTGATTGAATCCCCGCTCCCCGTAACGCTCCTCGCTTAGTGGAACGAAGGTCATATAGGCTTGATCGGGCTTTGGCCAAGCCTCTTGCTCGAGCGCGAGCCGATGCAGATGATACGCGTGGACCAGCATATTTCCGAGCACGCGTTTGAGCGATTCTTTGCCACGGTACTTGTACAGCGCCAGCCATGATTTCATCTGTTCGTCATAACGAACGCAGCTGCGGTTTTGCACGAAGTAGGTCTCCTCCCGCCTTGTGCAATCCGGGCAGCGCTCGTGCCGGCCGCAGCGCGCACACTGTACGTTTCGTATCCATGGGATTGCCGCCTCGCAGGAGCGGCACACCTGCAGCTGCGCCGAGACGCTCCCTTTACTCGCATTGCCGCATACCAAGCAAGTTCGCGCGCGCGGAGCGAGCTGCCCTTCCATACCTCGCACCCATCGTTTCCATAAAGAAAACCATCGTTCTTTCCACGGTTGAATGATGTCCAGATCCTCCTCCTAACGCCCTAGTCGATATATCCTCTTTTTCGAGCTAGCGCATTCATCTCCTTAATCTGCTTGACGGCCTGAACCTGAGATCTGGTCTTCTCCTCAGCGGCAAAATAAACGAATCCGTTCGGGTCCTGCGCAGAGCGTCCCGCTCTACCGGCCATCTGGACCAGCGAAGCGGCATCGAACATGGAAGACCCGGCCTCCAGAATAAACACATCGGATTTCGGAATCGTCACGCCTCGCTCCAGAATGGTCGTCGTCACCAGCAGCCGGATGGCCCCGGAACGGAAGGAGACCACCTTCTCCGCGCGCTCAGCATCCCTCGAGGACGTCCCCTCTATTCCATAACCCGGGAACGCACTACGAAGCAGAGTAACAAAGGAATCAACCGTTTTGATATTCGGCACAAACACAAACACTTGCGCGCCTCGAGTCAGAGACCTCTGAATCGCCGATTGTAAACGTGCCGGCAGCCGCTGTTCCTGCAGCAATCGCTTTATCGGAGAACATCGGAGCAATACCGGTTCGGGCAGCGGGCGCCTATGGTATCTTGCAGGTACCCGGGCATGCGGCAGGAGGCCTGCGCGCACCTGCTGCTGCAGCGCCTCGGGAGGTGTGGCGGATAGCAAGATAAAGGATCCGCCCGGCGAGCATACTTGTTCCACCGCATAGAGCAGCATAGGATTGTTGTGATATGGAAAAGCATCGATCTCGTCCACGATAACCAGATCGAAAGCTTCCTTAAACCGCATCATCTGATGCGTCGTCGCCAAGGTAAGCTCGCCTCGCTCCCAGCGCTGCTCACTGCCGCCGTACAGCGTGACGACACGAATGTGCGGGAATGCCTTCTCCAACCGCGGCTTCAGCTCCAGAACGACATCCCTCCGCGGCGTCACGACCGCCACCTTGCCGTGCGATTCGACCGTGTACTGGATCATCGGAAATATCATTTCGGTTTTTCCCGCCCCGGTGACCGCCCAAATTAAAAACCGGCCCATACCCGTTTTTTCACTGGTAAGGGATTTATTTGCTTTCAAAAAACTCAATGCTTCCTCCGATGCGGCAGCTTGTATCGGGCTTAGCCCCCATGATTCAAGGTAAGCGGTATTAGACTTCGACTGTAGCGGACCCTTGCTAACCTCGCGTTTCATTCCGGTCGCTCGAATGCCCTGAACCAGCGGGCTGCAAGAGCGAACCCTGCCCATCGTCAAACAGCCCTCGCAATACGGACAATCGGTCCCGCACGACGGACAGCCCGACCATACAACAAGCCCCGCTTCCTCAGGCTTCCCCTGTATGCCTGTGCTCCCGCACCGCAGGCAGCGCGCCTGCGCCCTACGCCAACCGGCTAGTCCCAGGGCGTGACGAACGTTCCCTGCCTGTATACCCGGGTGGAGCGTCAACCGCTTTTGCAGCCATGCCAGTTGGAGCAAATAGGGTAAGCCTGCATGAGACTCTGCTTGCCCCCAGGACTTCTCTTTCAGAAGCGCCTCCAGCTCCTCCAGCAATAAGCTTCTTCCTTCGACCCCCTGGGCTAAAGCCGACACTAGACGATCCGTTTCGATCCAAGCTGTTTTGGTCACCTCATCGCTTGCTTGCGGACGCCAAGACCAAAGTCTCCAGTGGTCCGTAGCGGAAGCCTTCCAACCTAACCCGGCGGCTGCCCGCCGCAACGCGGCCAAGTCGTCCCCCCTCCGTCCGTTCAAGCTCTTCACAAGAGCGTAGGCTTGTCCGAACGACAAAGACGGTTCCAGCACACGCAGACGAAAATCTCGACCGTGTACCCGAACCGAATGATCCCGATCCGCCCGCAGTTCCAAAGAAACGTGCCAGGACTTCTCTTTCGCACTATCCAGCAAATAGACGAATGCTTTCATGCTACTCCTTTATCCGATGATCACATATATTTGAAGGCGGTTTCTAAACCATCTGCTTGATTAAGCTGGACAATCACAATCTGCTCATGCTCGTGCTTCAACATCCACTCGTCCCAATTGTCTTCCACACGCGTATGAATGTTCAGATGATGTTCCTTGCTTAACCGCTCGGCAATAGCGATCGTCTCGTCCGTAGATCCTTCGTCGGCAAGTGTCACCTCGATCGATTTACCCTTTATCCAGGAGAACAAATGCAGTGACCTCAAATACCACTCAATATCGCGTCCGTTATTCCTCGTTCGGAGCACATAATGCGTGATGCGGTGGCTTCCGTGCCGCTTCCAACGCCAGTGAAGCGTATGGATGATTGCGATTCCCGCAGCGTAAAAGCCCATGATCCAAACCAAGCCTATCATCATAGCGGCTCCCTCCCTTAAGAGCAGTATATGCCGCTTCCATAAGGTTGGTGCCTTGGGAATCTAAATAAAGACTGCTGTCGTCCGGCAGCTTACAGGGTTACCCAGCCGTTCTTAATAGCGATAATGACCGCTTGCGTCCGATCATCGACTTCCATCTTTTGCAGAATACTGCTTACATGGTTTTTTACCGTCTTTTCGCTTATGTAAAGAAACTCGCCGATCATCTTATTGCTCTTGCCTTCCGCCATAAGACGAAGCACTTCCGCTTCGCGGCGCGTCAGCGGGCTATTGTCCATATGCACATATTTCACGCCGGCTTCCTTGGCCGCGGTACTGGTACCGGAGACGCCTTGCTCGTCCAAGTAAGTCATTCGGCGCAGTTGATTGATCAGCTTGCCTGTCACTTTGGGGTGAATGTAGGCATGTCCCGCGACAACCGAGCGAATCGCGTTAATGAGCGACTCTGCTTCCATGTCCTTCAGCAAATAACCGGAAGCTCCCTTACGAAGCGTCTCAAACACATAGCTTTCGTCATCATGAATGGAGAGAATGATCACCTTAATATCGGGAAAAATATCTTTCAGCTTCTCCGTTGCGACGACGCCATTCTCGACCGGCATGTTGATGTCCATCAGGACGATGTCCGGGTGAAGCGTATTGCATAATTCCAGAACCTGAATACCGTCTCCGCACTCGCCGACGACTTCCAAATCGCTCTCCATATTTAAAATCCGCTTAACTCCCTCGCGAAACAACTGATGGTCATCCGCAAGAACCAGCTTTATCGGGCGCTTGACATTGCCCATGATATCCATAATTCTTACTCCTCTCTGGAATCCGATTTAATTGGTATGACCATGGAAACTTTCGTTCCTACGCCCACCGTCGATTCAATATCCATTCTGCCTTCGAGAAGCTCTACGCGTTCCCGCATGCCCATCAATCCGTAGTGTGTGCCATTGGCAATCTTCTTATCTATGTTTTCGGTCGAAAAGCCCATGCCGTTGTCACTCACCGTCAATTTGACCATTTGCTGTTGGAAGGTCAGCTCGAGCGTCACATGAGTAGCCTGTGCGTGCTTGTGGACATTAGAGAACGTCTCCTGCACGAGTCGATAGATCGCAACCTCCATGCCCGAAGGCAGACGAATTTCTTTACCCACCATTTCGAACTTGGTACGTATTTTCGCTTTCTCTTCGTAATCCTGGACGAATTTACGAAGCGTCGGCACGAGGCCTAAATCGTCAAGCGCCATGGGGCGGAGGTTGAAGATGATTTTCCGAACCTCTTCAATTCCGCTCCGCACGCTTAGCTTCAGATCGCTTAATTCATTTTTTACCGCGTTATAGGCTTCCTTGGCCAACATCCGCTCGGTAATTTCCGTACGAAGCACCATGTTAGCCATATTTTGCGCCAGGCCGTCATGAATTTCCCGGGCAATGCGCTTACGTTCTTCTTCCTGTGCCAATATAATTTTCAAGCCCAATAGTTGGCGGTTCTTGGCGGATTCCAATATGCGCGTCACCTGGTTCAGGTCTCCTGACAAATACTCCAGAACGACGCCGAATTGAGACACTAACGTTTCCGCCCGCTCCAATTGTTTATCTACATTCTTGATTCGCTTCTGCAAATCATCGCGGCGATGTTTTAAATGCAGTTCCTTTTCCCTGTGAATAGCCAATTGGGCCTGGAGTTGAGTAGCCGCTTCGTACGCGGCGCGAATATCTTCTTCATTGAATCGTTTGAAATCACGGCTGACTTCCGTCAATCGGACGCGGGACCGCCGGTAATCGACCTCAAAACGATCCACCGTGTCGATCATCTTCTTCGTTTCTTCAATGACAAGCTGCAGCTCATTGTTAAGCGCTTCGCGTTCAGCCCGGACACTCTCACAAATCTCAAATATCTGGTACTTGCTGTTCTCCATCACATTAATGGCATTCTTGATGACGCGGTCAAAGACGTCGACTTGCATCCGGACAGTGCTCCTTCGCCATTTTTCTCGTTCGTTCTAGCAATATAGTACCATAATCACGAAAGAATGTGAGAGCTTGAAGCACTAATTATTGCATCGTGATTTGCTGAGTCTTAGCGTCCCAAGTCACCTTCCAGCCCAAATTCTCGGATAAAATCCGGAGTGGAACCATAGTTATATCACTTTTAATGACAGGCGCTACCTCGGCTGTGATGCGCTGACCGTTGACAAGCAAGTCTTTCTGATCGATCCATAGGTCGATCATCTTGGTTCCCCGGATGACCGTAACTTTGCGTTCCTTCTCGTCCCAACGAACCGTACCGCCCAGCGCATCCGTTACGAAACGAATCGGAATCAATGTATTTCCTTCCGTAATATAGGGCGCCTGCTCCAAAGTCAGGCTTTTCCCGTTCACCGTAACCGCCTTCTTGTTAATCGTCAACCCTACCGAATTTTGTGCCGGCTGCTGGACGCTGCCGCGATAAGTAAAGGCGATATCGTCGATTCCGATACTGCCTTTCGCCGCCCGTTCGTCCTGTCCGATTTCTTCATTAACCAAATACAAGCTTTTCACACGAATCGGATAATTCATTTTATATTCGGATAAGTCGGCTGTCAACTGCTTCCAGCCTTTCCAGTTAATATTGCGCGCCAAATCGACGTAATGGATTTTTCCGCTGTTATCTAGAATTTCGGCCCGCAGCCAGTTTAAGCTCTCGTCACCGTTCACTTTTACCTTCAGCATTTGCGGCTGACCTTCAATGAGCACTCCGGTATCCAGCGTCGCATAAGCCCATTTGTTGCCTGTCCCCTGCGTAAAATCATACTGCAGCTCGAGGTACTTATTATTCGTCTCGCTCGGCTTGATCTGTACGGACGCTTTAACTTCCGCGGGCTTCTGATCGGACATCGTCATGACAGCAAAATTGTCGAGGTCATACCAGGTTTTGTCGATCCCGACCGGAATTGTCGCCATTGTGCTATAACCGTCATAACGGGCGATCAGTTGAGCGCCAGTGCTGCCGTTGAGGCTTTCAACCGTCAGTTTCCCGTTAGCCGCCTGACCTTTAATGCCGAGAACCTCCCACTCGATGAGTTCCGCCGGAATCTCCCTCGTTTTGCCCGAGACGGTTGTCGCGACTACGGGGATTTTATAAGTCTCGCCTTCGGACAAAGCCAAGCTATCGGTCATGATCTTCATACTGGCGATTTGGTTCCTTCCGGCAACCTCCACGTCAGCCGTAAAGCTTGCTTGGCCGGATACGGCGGTTACTTTAGCCATACCCGCCTTGGTCGGTGTAAATACGTTTTCTTTAAATGTGCCCCTCTGATCGGCGACGCTCCACTGGGCGGTCATCGTACCCGCTTCCATCGGGTTGTAGTATTCGTCGTAAGCTTTGGTGCTAAGCGGCGAATGTTCCCCGAGGAACAATACGTTAGGGGCTTGGACGAATAAACCTTTTACTTGCCCCTTAGGGGCAATGGAGTAGACGCCTACACCATTCACAACTTTCCGTTGTATGCCGGTTTCCGTCTTGTTGACAAGCACCGGCTCGAATTCGCCGAGCGGTCTGGCGACCATTTGCGTAGAGCCGCCGCCGTCGAGATTCAATCCCTTCCATACGCCGACCTGAATCATAAACTGCTGCAGCTCGGTCATACTCAAACCCTTGCTTTCGCCGCTGTAATCGGCTGTAATGAGATAAGCCGTTTTCTCGTCCTTCGAGTACCCGATCGCCGTTCGGGAACGGGTGCAGCACAAGCTCGCCACTTCACGCGAGAACTTTGCGGGCTGGCCGCCGTCCACCAGAATCGTGTGGCCACCGATCATCATTTTGAACTTGGTCACGTCGTACTTCGTATTCGAGTCCTGAGCAAGCACTTCATAGTCCGCCTTTATCGGATCTCCTACCTTCAGGTGGGCACGCACAAACTCGGCCGCTTTGCCCGATGCGCGCAAAATATACCCGTCTTGGGGAGCAATCATATTCACAACGCCGTTCTCCGGGATCTGCGTGATGATGCCGTTCTGCACCAGCACTTCGGTCGGATAAGTCACTCCGTCGTTGGAGCGGTCCACCTGCCCCCAGGCATTCGTGTACATGAAGAGGCCGTCGATATGACTATGCTCCCCGCCCGGCTCAAACCAGTAATACGTCTTATTAATCCCGCCAAGCGGATAGCTCGCTCCATCTTTCGCTATGATGTTTCCTTTAAAAGTAAATAAGTCCACAATCGGTTTATTGTTCTGATCGAGGGCGAATGTGTAAAAGCCCGGTAAATACGGCGGAGTCGCCATAAGCTGTCCGTTACTTATTTGCGGGCCCATCGGTACCCCTTCAGCCTGCGTGTTATAGAAATCTCCGTTCACCCCGGCTACGGCTTTCGTCTCTATAGCCATTCCGAGCACGGTCTGCTTTTTCGTAAACTGATTGTTGGTACCCGTCATCACATCCAATTTGACGTTCGAATTCGTCAAGTCCACTTCCACTACATTCGCGTTCACTTTTACGTCTTTATTGTTACGGGTCGTCTGCCAAGTGTATTTTTTCAATATAGCGCCTGACGTTAAAATTTCTTGGTTCACCATCGTTAGAACAGGTTGGCTTTGTGCAAAGGCAGCGGTTGTCGCTGACCAAGATGATAGGATAACGCTAGCTGCTAGTACGACATACGACAACTTTCGCCACTTCTTGTGCAAAATCACGCTATTAATCTCCTCTCTATTTCACTCTCCTTTCTATTAGACTCTTATTCTATGAGAAAAGTTACGTTCATTGCATAGTATAATATTCGACAAAGTCAAAAAGACGATCCGAATCGAATCGGATCGTCTTGCTTAGACAGATCATAAACGCTGATATATTACAGTGCGTCTGCTTTCAACTGCTCCGCTTTGTCCGTACGCTCCCAAGGCAAATCGATATCCGTACGGCCAAAATGTCCGTAGGCTGCCGTTTGCTTGTAAATCGGGCGACGCAGGTCGAGCATTTTGATAATGCCTGCAGGGCGCAGGTCGAAGTTTTTGCGAACGATTTCGACCAGCTTCTCTTCGCTCACTGTACCTGTACCGAATGTATCGACGGAGATCGATACCGGCTTAGCCACACCAATTGCGTAGGCAAGCTGTACTTCGCACTTGTCGGCAAGACCTGCGGCAACAATGTTCTTCGCAACATAGCGTGCTGCATATGCGCCGGAGCGGTCAACTTTCGTCGGATCTTTACCGGAGAAAGCGCCGCCGCCGTGACGAGCGTAACCGCCGTACGTATCGACGATAATTTTACGGCCTGTGAGACCTGCATCCCCTTGTGGTCCACCGATAACGAAACGCCCCGTCGGGTTGATGAAGTATTTGGTATCGGCATCGATCAAGTGTTCCGGTACAACCGGCTTGATGACGTGCTCTTTAATGTCAGCTTGAATTTGCTCCAGCGTAATTTCTTCCGCATGCTGGGTAGAAACGACAATCGTGTCGACACGAACCGGCTTTGCTCCATCGTATTCGACAGTAACTTGCGTTTTACCATCCGGACGGAGGTAGCCAAGCGTACCGTTCTTGCGAACTTCGGACAAGCGGCGGGACAATTGGTGAGAAAGAGAAATCGGCAATGGCATCAATTCAGGAGTTTCATTGACTGCAAAACCGAACATCATCCCTTGGTCGCCCGCTCCGATCGCTTCGATCTGATCGTCTGACATTTGACCTTCGCGTGCTTCGAGGGCTTGGTCTACCCCTTGTGCGATGTCAGGCGACTGCTCATTCAAGGAAACAAGCACGGCGCAAGTGGACGAGTCAAAACCATACTTAGCTCGCGTATAGCCAATATCTTTAATCGTTTGACGTGCGATCGATTGGATATCGACAAACTCCGAACGGCTTGAAATTTCACCGATCACAAGCACTAAACCTGTAGCAACGGAAACTTCGCACGCAACACGCGCGTTAGGGTCATTAGCAAGAAAAGCATCCAGAACGGAGTCGGATATTTGGTCGCAAATTTTATCCGGATGACCTTCGGTAACGGACTCGGATGTAAACAAGCGACGACCGGTTGAATTGGACATTAGAACAACCTCCTACTGCTAGTATTAATTAATGAATAAGTCTACATGCAAAAAATTAACCTTTTCCGAGTGGAAAAGGTTTCTTTAATGTTTACCTTCATTCTGTATGTTACTGGATTTGTCCAACACTGTCAATGAATTCGGGACTTGTTCAAAAAAATTAACAATTAGTGCTTTAAATTGTTTCCAGCTAGAGTCCGAACAACGTTTCCTCGGCCTTTTTAATTAGGCGGGAAGTAATCGTTCCCCCGACAGCGCCTGCATCACGAGATGCGATATGCCCCCAATAATCCTCTTTCACTTGTTGGGACGGAATTGAACCAAGCTCTGTCGCAAACTCCACATTCATGCTCGCCATCTGTTTACCTACCGGTAGCCCCAGTTCGGCCGCAATTTCATACTTCAGAATATCCAACGCTTTTCCGCTCTCCGGTACGACCTTCTTGTTTGTTTTCGACATAATCGAAAGCCTCCTTCATCGGGATGTGGGCTTAGTATGACCGCTCCGAAGGAAGTCAAACGTATAAATGATTGGTCGCAAGGGTAAAATTATGGAGTAGCTTTTGTACCGTCGGCATTTAAAATGGAATAGCTTCCGCGTACCATGACGAATATGTCTTGTTTGTTTTTTGGATCCGGCTTAATTCCCCGTCCTTCGCGTGGAACAATAAGCAAATGATTCAGCTCGACCGGTGCGCCATTCGTAATATCTTTACCTATGGTAACGTCAGCGATACCGCTTTCATCCGAGCTGGTGACGAGTACTTTGCCGCTTCGAACAATGATTTCGGTGCCTGAGCCGCCATAGAGAGCTTGCGATTGCTGGAGTTCAACGATAGTGAGGTTAGTCGTAGATGGAGCAGGTTGAGTAGAAGGATCCGGCGCTTTACCGCCGCTGCTTGTATGATTCGCAAGGGCCTCTGTAATTTTCTTCTCGATTTGTTGATCGAAGTAGCTTTTGGTAATGACAGGATCGTTGACTGAGCCTGGTGTTACTGCCGTGTCAGAACTGCTGGCATTGGCTATGTATATGGTGCTCGTGCAAATCAGGACCATACAAAGCATTAACTTTTTCTTGAATGTATTCAACATATATAATCACCTCTGGATAGGTTCTTAAAATAAAAGAGACCCTTTCGGGTCTCTCTTATAAACTTCTGTTACGGTAAGCTTCTGTTACGGAGTCACAGTAACGTCAGTAGTTACAGATTTAGTACCGGAAGTAGCTTTCAGTACGAAGCTTGTAACATTACCATTAAGTGTAATTGTACCATTACCAGCAACAGTTACAGTACCGCCACCAATTACATCAGACACAGTGTAAAGAACATTTGTGAATTGTCTGAAGTTGAAGATTTCTTCTTTCGTGTACTCAATACCGTAGTTGTCGATTACTTTAAGATCCATGATTGTGTACGCATTGTCGTTCAGAGTATTACCAGTTTTAGCAGCGTCATAGGAGCTGTTACCAGCTGTCAAGGAAGCTACAGATACTGGATCCGTTTTGACATTAACGTTCACAACTTCTGTTTTTTGCTCACCTTTAAGGTTCGTGTAAGCAATAGTAATCGTTGCAGTGCCTGCTTTGTTACCAACGATTGCTGCTTTACCTGCATCAGCAGCGTTAACAGTTGGAACTGCTTTTCCATTTTCATCGAATTCAAATCCGAAACCGTTATTGTATACAGCATGAGCTACGCTAGTGTTAGAAGAAGTTACTGCTGTAATCAGGTTTTCAGGAATTGCAACCTCATTACCCGATTTATCTTTTGCTTTGATCGAAATTGTTCTGCCAAGAGCATTATAATACTTTCCTGCATCAGTATCTTTAAAGTTATTAGTCATGCCGCTATCCAATACTGCAAACAGGTCTTTAACCGGTTCGATTCTGTAAGTCAGCTCAGTAGTGCTTGGAAGCACTTCAACTTCGTTGTCAACAGTTTTCAAAGTAACTGTTTTAGTTGCATCCGTGAAGCCTGTTTTATTTTCCAACAGTTTAACTTCCAGCTTCACTTTTTGAGCAGCGTTCGTTACATTTTGGCCAGTCAACTTGATTTCTTTACCGTTAAACGCTTTGAAGTTCGTGCTAGGAATATCTACTCCATCTGCTACTGGACCGGATACAGAACCATATGTTGCGTTAGATACGCTAACAGCAAGTTTGTAGTTAGCAGCGTTAGAACCAAGGGTATCCAACTTCTCGCCGTATTGGTCAAGCACTTGCCATTTAACTTTGGAAGCACCGCCGTTAGTAGCTTTGTGAGCTGGCTCAGCGCTTACGAGTTTAATCGTATCAGCTACACGTTGGTCTTGAACCGTGTATTGTTGATACTTATTAACTTGTACGTTTGCTGTGTAGATACCAAGGTTAACGTAAACTACTCCGCCTTTACCAGCAGTAATGGAGTCTAGTTTAATTTTACCTTTGTGTTCACCGCTTGTAACAATTGCATCGTTACCGTTACCCAATGGAGCGGTTGCGATGTTTGCTCCAGAAACGGAGATTGTAAAGCGCTTGTTCTTAGCATTGTCTACGATATCATCTGCGCTTAATTGGTCGCCATTAGCATCATAGGCCACGATTGGGATGTATTTATTTACATCGCCTGTTGCCAACACACCGTTGAAAGAACCAAAGTCTACGCTAGTTGCAAGCTTAGTCGATTTAACAGAGATTGTTGCAGTAGCAGAGGATCCGCTAACATATACAGTCGCTGTATATTCGCCTGCTTTATCAATGTTTTTGGACAAGCTGATTTTCAATTTATCTTTCTTAGCTGTAGTAGCATCAAACTTCAACGCTTCATCATTCCAAGGAGTGATGATAACATCAGCTTTCGTACGATCGCTCAAGGAAGCAAATGCGCCCGTAAATTTATCGTTGTCTTTGAAGACATCGCCATATTGATCGTATCTTGTGATTGGAAGTTCTACATACTCGCCTTCGCCATTCAAAGTTGTAGATCCAGTGGAATATACCGGTGCGCCAAGCTCAATTTTGGAAACCATTGGCTCTGTACCAATTTTGAATGTTTTTTGAGCGGAAATGTTGGAGTTCGTCAGGTAAATGTTGATCGGAACAACATCAAGCTCACTTGTAGTTGGAGTCCCTGCAGAGTTTTTAGTAGTGTCCAACTCAATTTCAAGGAAACCTGTATCATCATTTCTCTTAACGGTTTTAGTTTCGCCGCCCGCCATAGCCGTGTAGCTACCGCCGTTGATAGAAGCATTCTCACCGTATTGGTTTTCAGCTTTCACCTTAACGATTACGCTAGGGGATTTAGCAATTTTTTCACTTGGGTTAACGAAGCTCAGCTTAGTCAACTTCTCGTCTTCAGCAGTGAATTCGGCAGTGGATTTATCAATTGTAGCAGCATCCAAGCCAGTAACCGCTACAGAGTAAGAACCTGCAGTAATTTTAACATCATCCAAAGTCAAGATTGCGGATTTTTTGTCTTCGGAGAACTTAGTTGTTGTAGCAATTGCTAGGCTGCCTTTTTTCAGTGTTACTTGAGCTTTGTCAGTATCAACTGGTTTGTTGAAGTTTACAGTAACTTGTCTAACGCCAGTTGCTTTAGCTTCAGTTACGCTAACTTTACCAGCTGGAACGTATTGTTTGTCAGCAGCGTAGGAAGACAATACGAGCAAGTCACGAGTAGCTGCGGAAGTACCACCGAAAGTACCGTCTTCGCCGCTAGTCAAGATTTTTTTCTCGATTGCTACTGCAACGTAACCTTTAGCCCAGTCGGAAACTGTTTTGTCGCTTACGCCAGCGCTTGCTTTCGCTTCAGCTTCCCAACCAAGACCGCGAACCAGGAAAGTTGCGAGTTCTTGTTTAGTAACTTCGCCAGCAGGATTGTATTCACCAGGTGCATAACCGTCAGTCAAACCAGCAGCTTTCAAAGCTTCGATGTAAGGAAGAGCGTAGCCGTTAGCTGGGTCTTCTGCTTTAACATCGCTGAAGCTGGAAGTTTTCAAGGAAGTGTCAACTTCCAGATCAAAGATCAAAGCTGCAACTTTAGCGAATTGAGCGCGGTTCATTTTGTCTTTCAGACCAAATGTTTTTTCGCCTACGCCGTCGAAGATGCCGCCAGAGATCATTGCATCGAAAATTACTTTTTGTTCTGCTGTCAGATCTTTCAGATCGTCGAAGTCAGCAGATGTTTTCTTAGCTTCAGCTTCAGCGCCGAACGCAACGGAAGAAAACATCGAGAATGCCATAGCCAAGGACAAAATTGCAGATAAACTTTTTTTCATAACCTTTTTTCTCCTCCTCGAATATCTTTCGGTTGTTGAGAGTTTTCTTTAGATAAATTATAGCTCATTTCCCTCATTAGCCGATTCACCCCCTTCCCAGAGTTTAGAGCAAAAATGATTTTAACTTAGTTAAGTCTGCAACGTATAAGTTTGCAGAAACTAGTAAACACTAATAATGTCCCTACTTAGAGACTCGCATGCCATTTAACATTATACACTGACATGCGACCAAAGGTAAAGAGCAAATTTTGTGAATATTATCCAATGTTTAATGCTCTTTCCTTGTTCCTTGCGTGATTCACTGTATTAAACGCAAGGTTTTTTAAAAAGTTGCGCCTCTCGAATAACTTTTTTTGTTTTTCTGTCGTTTTTTTTAACCCGCAAGCTTCGCTTCACTTTTATCTATCATTTCGTGTGCCGCTCACTTACGAAACTTAGTATATCGCGATATATCACTTTCGTCATTACTTAGTATTTTCCATACACCATACTCATTGGACATCCCTTGTATGTAACGAAACTATCTTCGTCTGCAGCTGCTTGCAGCGAAGATAGTTTCTTGTCGTGATTTCTTATTTCGGGAATTTCTTTTGCTGCTGCAGGACACGATAAGCGATAGTTGCAGCTTGCGCTCTGGTGATGTTGGAGCCAGCGTCGAAGCGGACTGTTTGTTTGCTTTGTCCCTCAAGCAAATCATTCGGAATTCCGTCCATCAATTTTGCTTTCGTGATAGCTTCAATAGCCGGCACAAACTCAGGATCCGTAATGTTAACCCCGTCGGTATAAGCTTTCTGAAGCGCTTGGGACGCTTTCGTGAGATCGGAGTTCATTTTCAAATCCGCCGCTCTTGCGATCATCAGAGCCGCTTGCGCCCGCGTTAGCGATTGGTCATGCCCGAAGATATTGCCGGCTTGGCCACGAATAATACCTGCACGGGCAGCCGCTTCAATATGCTTAAAGTCATACAGGCCAAAGCCGCTTCTCAAGTCGCTGCCGCGCGGAACATCGATAAACATGCCGTTATAAGTGCGATCCCCGGTATCGACACGTGTATCCGGGTTTTCTAACGGCAGATCGAAGATATTAACGAGCATCTGCACGAATTCGCCCCGGGAAATAAACTCATCCGGCAAGAAACGGTTCGGTTCCGTATCCTTGCTGCGCATAATGCCTTTGGAATACAAAGCTTCAATATAAAGCTTCGCCCAGTGTTTGTTCGTAGCCGTATCCAGATCGCCAAAACCATTGTCCATGTACATGACCTGGAAGTAGCCGAATGAATCGATCGGAACGGTAATCGTGTTGTTCTTCGGATTCACGACGCCGCCGATATTGCGCCATTCTCCGTTTGGTCTTGAAGGCGTGAGACTCCCATTCAAATTCTCAAATACATTATATTGATACACGGTGAGATAACGCCATGCATCGTCACGGATTACGGCATCGTATTTCAGAGTAAGCGTACCCGGTTTGCTTGGAACGACTAAATAATTGATATCGCGATTCTGGAATTGACCTACACTTGAATTAATGTCGGACGGTTCCGTCGGCAAACGGCCGCCGCCCTTGGTCAAAGCTTGCGTCATAAGCGCTTCTTTGTTTGGATCGCCGTCGGCAATATTCTCAATCGTACCGGCATCGATCCAGAAACGTTTACTTGCCGGTCTGAACCGTCCTGTCGTTTCATTCAAGAAATCTTTGAACGCCGGTGTTTCTGTTTTCTCGACACGTCCGTCAACCGTGCTGGCAATCGCAAACAGAAGGCTCCGCTCGGATGTAATGAACTTATCATTACGATCGTTACGAATCAGTTTCGTGTCTTTAGGGAACGTTAAGCTGACATCCCCCTCGAATACTTTAAACGAAGTGCCCATTTTCGCTTTGTATTGAAGACCTTCAATAGCTGTATTCGTATTGTTCAACACGATAGAACCCGCCTGTTGATTCGTACCGCGTACGACAGTGAATTTAATTTCGTTTTTGCCTGCTTTTAAATTTGTCACTTCATAACGGAACACGCCCGGATATGCCTTTTGCTCCAGCGCCTCTTCTTTGCCGACGAGAACTTGTGTTGCTTTCTCCGCATAAATCAGAAGCGTCTGATAGTTTTTGTTGATATTCAGCTGCGCCTTGCCGTCCGAGTTTTTAATCAATACAAGGTCTTGGAAGCCCGTAGAATTGCCCAGCGATAACGGATCAATGATGCGGTAAGGCTGCGGTTCCTTCGTAATACGAATTTGCTGCTTCACTTCGGACCCGCTTGCAGCCTTGACTCTCAAATTGAATATAAACTCCCCGTAGGTATCTGCAGGAAAGGTGTAATCGTTCACGCGCACATCGTCATACGCAGGATCTCCATTCGCCGGAGTTACGGTCGTAATGGTTTTGGCTATCGCTATTTCCGTCGACTTGCCCGGCAGCTGTACGGTTACATCAATGACAGCATTGTGGGACAACCCGTTCGTGACACGACCGATCAAATCAATCTGCGTAGCTGTCGTAATGTAGCTCTGAGCGTTCTTGACGAAGCGCGGATCGCTCACATTGTAGTCCAGATCGAACAAGGTAATGGTAGGACCGTTATCGGAAATAATGAAAAATTCGTATTTGAATGTAACCTCTTGACCATTGACCTTCACTTTGAACGTCAATGTCTTTTTACCGTCGGTGTTGAGCACGTTGTTGACGTTCAATCCCGCCCCGGAAATTCGGAACGTTTCAATGTCAGCCGGGCTGTTCGGATAGTCTATCGTTAACGGCTCTCCATTAAGGGTCGCCTCCATCGTTGCCGAGGCTTTATTAATAATACGTCCGGAAATACACACCTGCCCCAGCATAGCCGCGGCCGTACATTTCAGTTGATCCTTACCTGTAATCACCATACCGTTATAAACGTTGTCCAAGAGCAGCAACGGCGAAGAGGAGATTTGCAGATTATAGGTTTTCGTCGAAGCCAGTCTTGGTGCCGAGCATGTGGCGTCCGCGCACGGAACAACTTCCAGAAGAGCGGATCCGTCCGGAATTCCTTGTAATGTCACCGTCATCTCCCCGGTATGAGTCGCCGGTGCAGCCGGAGTTACAGCAGTAACCGGATAGATGCCGCCTGTATTGGCTGTGGCCGCGTCCATATCGTCATACGGCTGGCCGTTGATTTTCACCAGGACACCCGCCGAGTTGTTGGTCAGGACCTTCAATTTTGCTGGAAATCGGGTGATTTGCGTGAATCCGTTCGGCTTGTTCAGCGCAACCGTCTTCGTCGCATCTACAAACAATTGCACGTCTTGATTAATATACGGTTGGTCTTTATCAACAAAATCGAAAAAGAACTGTCTTTTAAAAGAAGGAAGACGGTTATCGGCATCGACATAATTAACCTCAAAAATCTGGTTGGAGCTTCCTGTCGCGACAGGCAACTGTACGGTTATATCATGAATGGAAAAATCGGGGCCATCCGGCGTCTCCGAATGAAACGTGTTCACACCCGCCGTATCATTGTTCAAATCGGGATCGGTCCCCGTACTGGTAAACCCGTTCGACGCAAAATCATAACGGACAGTATATTTCCCTGCCGTACCGGATATGTACAAATCGGCATACTCGTATTGGTATACAGACGTTGTTACATTGGACTTCAGCTTCAAACGAAGTTCGACGTCACTGACGTTGTTGGTTTCAATCGTCGGACGATAGAGCAGCTCTAACGGGGAGGTGGCTGCGCCCAATCCTTTAATGACTGCGTCATATGGATAGGCCTTGCCGTCATCATATAAGAACTTGCGAGTTAACGAGTACGTATTGTTGCCTTGCTTCGAAACAAAAGTAAGCTCGTTATTACCGGCTTCCAGATTCATGTCGCTGATCCGCCCGGTATTAAAATAAAAAGTAAATTTGTTGCGCGAAAAGCTGGCCGGATAATACGCCGTACCATTCAAATAAACGACGATTTCATCGGCATTCGTCGCTGTACCTGTGATGGCCTCAAGCGTACCGGCTCTCTTCACCGTTGAGTTGTCGTTAAGCTGTTGATCGTTCAATTTCAGGTCACTGATCGACAAGGCCGCCGAGAAGTTCGCCCACCCTGGTACGGAAGTATATCCGAAGGAATCGTGTTTCATCTCGATTTTATTCAAGCCTTGCGACAGCATAATATTATTAAATGTAATTTCGCTGCCGTTTTGAACGGGTTTAATGGCTTTGTCTTCCGTTACCTTCTTCGTTGTCGTATTCGTAATCCGAAGGTAAATGCCTGCGACTTGGTTATCCGGTATTCCGGCAATAGTGGCGCTCACCGTGACGGGATTCGTCGTAAACGTATCCACCGTAGCCGCCGAGCTTGGGGTATCGTCAGTCGCCGATACCGGAGCCGACACGTTATTCAAATTTGAGATGGTGATGGAAACCGCAGCCGCACTTACCGAAAGAGGCGTCCAGAGCGTTAGCAGCATGGCGAAAATAAGTAATGCGGATAACGCACGGTTGTTCTGGCGTTTCAAGTTGATCTCCTCCTTGCTTGCTTATGGTTATGTTGGTTATTCAAAGCATGGGTACGTAATAACGAACGTCTGAGCAGTTCCGAAAGTGCCTCCTTCCAACGCATTTCTACATGGTTAGACACACTAACCCTGTATAAAGTCTCATGTACTTTACTTATCGGTTAAAGAAGCAGAAAAATTTAGGTTTGCGCTGAAATTCCAACTACAAAAAAATCCCAAGCCGCGGAAGGCCTGGGATTCGCTAAGGAATTAAAATTAATTATTTCGAGATTTCGTATTCAATTGCATTGTCTTCATGGCTTTGTTCAAGAACTGAAGAACCGGCTTCTTTGTCTTACTAATAATCCCTATCGCTTCCGCGCCTAACACCAAGATACACAGAAGCACAGTGACGAGCAATACCGTTCCCCACAGCGTTTGCTGCTGGGACATATAAGAAAGCAGTACCGCCGACGTTCCGAACACTAAGGAGATCCCGTAAATGATCAGCACCGTTGTGCGATGACTGAATCCTAACTGCAGCAGGCAGTGATGCAAATGACTTTTGTCCGCGACAGAAATGGGCAGGTTGTTCACCCAGCGACGCATAATGGCAAAGAACGTATCGGACAATGGCACGCCAAGAATCATGATCGGTACAAGCAGTGAAACGACCGTCGCTTGCTTAAAGCCCAGAACGGACAACGTAGCTAGCGTAAACCCGAGGAACAACGCGCCGGAATCGCCCATGAAAATTTTTGCCGGATGGAAGTTGTAGAACAAGAATCCCCCGATGCTTCCTAGCAAGACCGCACACAGCAAGACCACGGTCACATTCCCCATCATCAAGGCGAGTACAAGTATCGTGCAGGTTGCGATTCCCGATACGCCGGCGGACAAACCGTCCAGACCGTCGATGAGATTGATCGCATTGGTCACGCCAACGATCCAGAAGATCGTTAACGGCACCGCCAACCATTCGAGCGAAATAACACCGTCGCCGAACGGCACGTTGACAAGATCGATTACAACGCCGGAATAAACGACAACGCTTGCGGCCAAAATTTGTCCGAGCAGCTTAAGCTTTGGCGATAAATCAAAGCGGTCGTCCAACGCTCCGATCACGACGACGATCGCTCCACCCACCAATAGGCCAAAAACGACGTCCGATTTCAGCGCGTCCATCGCAGGCGATACAACGAAGTAAGCGGCAACGAATGCGATGAAAATCGCCAGTCCGCCCAAACGCGGCATGATACGGCTATGTACCTTGCGGTGATTCGGCGCATCGACGGCTCCTACCCAAAAGGCAAATCGTTTCACCAGCGGTGTCATCAGCAGCGCGATCAGCATAGCTACGGCAAAACCGATTACGTATAACCAAGTCATTTGTATGGTCACAACCCCTTTTTCTATGAAAACCCCAAACACTTCAAATTATACTCGTGCGGCCGGAGAAACTCCATACGCATTTTTTGTGAATTTGGGCGTTTTCAGGATGTTTTCATAGCTTATTCAAGGTTTCTGCACCGTTTCCTTCTCGCGAATCACTTTCAGAGCGAATTTCGGCAGAACAAGCATCCTTTTGTACCGCCACGGCTCCTGCAGTAAGCGATAAAACCATTCGAGGCGCAGCTTTTGGAAGAAGACCGGCGCCCGCTTCAGCTTCCCGGACAAGACGTCAAAGCTTCCGCCGACGCCCATAATGACCGGAACGCCCAACTCTTCTTTGTGCTGCGCGATCCATGGCTCCTGTTTATCCGCCGAACGTCCGACGAGCAGGATGTCGGGAGAGAGCGCCCGAATCGCCTCGATAACGCGGCTGTCCTCTTTTTCACCAAAATACCCGTCCCTGAAGCCTACCAACTGCAGAGCCGGATACAGCTGCTTCAAACGATTGGCCGCCGCCTCTATAATATCCGGAGAAGCCCCGACCATATATACTTTCCAGCCGCGGGTTTCGCCTAATTTCATGAGCTCATGCATCAGGTCGTAACCCGCCACGCGCTCAGCCACCGGATTGCCCACATACCCTGCGGCCCATACAACGCCCGCTCCGTCCGGAACGACAAGCTCGGCTTGCTTCATCATCGTCATATAACGCGGGTCTTCCAGTGCGGTCATGACCATGATCGGATTCGCGGTAATAATTTGATGCGGCTTGCCCGTCTCAATGATCTTCGTTAAGTAGGCGACCGTTTCCTTCATATTCATCTTAGAGATCGGCACGCCGAATATGGTCACTTTGGGAAAACTCATACGTTCCCACGTCCTTTCGCATAAAATGCAGCGATTCGTTCAGCCGGACGTTGGGCTTCTTGTTTCAAGCGCTCGATCGCTGGCTGCTTCTCCCGCCGCCAGGCCTCGCGCTCAGATAAAAGGCGAAGCATCTCCGCGGCTAAAGCGTCCGCGTTCGGTTGTTTCGTATTCGCGGCCGATTTCATACCGAGTCGATTCAGGAACTGATCGATCTTCGGATCGTAGGACAGCCCGACCATCGGGACGGACCGGCCTGCCGCATAAATCAAGGCGTGCAGCCTCATACCGAGAAGTATGTCGCAGGAGGCCACTTCCGCCAGCATATCCTGCGGATGCGTGACATTCCGGACAACCGAAATCCGGTGTTTATAGATTTCCCCTAGAAGGTCTTGCACATACAAGGAGGCTTGTTCGTCCGCCGGCAGATGGAACGGCAGAAAACGAATGCTGGCCCCGCTTCGCTCCAACACCGTTCTAAGCGCATCCGCTGCCGCGTGCAGCTCGGATCGGTCTTCGTTCCAGAATCGGACGGAAACGCCAATTACAGGATTCGCAGCGAGCGACCTGGTTTCAGTCGGTTGCCCGCCGCCGCGAAGCGACAGCCCCATAACCGGATCCGGTACGACATCGACGCTGGACGCGCTAATTCCCATCCGGCCAAGCAGTGCTTTGGACTCCTCATCCCGCACGGTGATCGCCTCGGAACGCCGGAAAGCGGAACGAATCCAGCCATAGAACAGCTTGCGGTGAACCGGTCCGATGCCTTGCGCGTAAATAAACACAGGTTTGCCCAGCCACTGGGCCAGTCGGATAACGGCGATATAGTAAGGGATCGTCTTCGGACTCGTTTCATCCTGCAGCAAGCTTCCGCCGCCGCTAATGAGTCCATCGGCGCTGCGCAAAGCCCCCCAGACGTCACGAATCCTCATACGGTGGACGGCTTCCACGCCGTATGTGTTCGAGGTCCATTCCGGATTGACGGACAAAACGACAGGGGTCAGGCGCACACCCTGTCGTTCTCCTTGTTCCTGCAAAGCAAGCAAAATCGATTGAAGCACCGCTTCGTCGCCACTGTTGTTAAATCCGTAGTAGCCGGATATTACGATTCGTTTAACCGGGGTACCCAACGACGCCAACTCCTTACAACAATCTCCCAAACCGCGATCAGAACGAGCCCGATCAAGGTGCCGAACGCAAGCCCGTATACGACACGGATGGAGGAAATGACAAGCGGTGTATGCAGATGCGCGAACGTATCGACGATCGACGCTTGTCCGATGACTCCGATCATGATCAGAATCAACGCGTTCCTGTATTTATAGCTTAAATAAGCGCCTAATAAGAAGAGCGGATGCGCGATCAGGAATTCCTTGGTACGCGGACGCACGCCCAGCGTGTTCTCCAGGAACGAGCGGAAGTATCGCTCGAAGGCCGACGCCTGGCCTTCATTCCCGGTCCGGGATAAGTAATAAAATCCGGCCGCAGCCACCAGCGCGGCGGCGATGATCCACAGCACGCTGATATGTTTGGATAACAGTGCCCGAGTCCGCTTGATTCGTTCCCTGTAATTCATCGGTTCCAGGAAGAGCAGCCAGTAAATGCCCACGATAGCGATTGGCGCCAGATGAAGCAGGCTGACTCCGCGGAATTGTTCCAGTACAAGCATATACGTAATTTGGTTAAGCAAGCCGACGATAAACAACAGCCCGATAACCGAGATAAGCGACGAGCGCAGCAGCAGTCCTATCGCAAAACCCAGACGCGACCCTACCGGCTTCTCCCGCCGGCGCCGGGCCGCTTGGAGTGCGAACATGATGGCCAGCGAAGACGCACACGTTCCGGCCCCCAGCGCCAAGGCTTGTGCAAACAAGCTTGAGCTCAGCACGAACAGTCCGGCCGATCCGATCATGCCAAGCACAAATACCGCTAAGGCAATCTCCGGAATAAAATACGATATCGTAAGCGCAATAAGCGCGACCGCTCCAAGCCACAAGAGAAGCTTGGCCACCGTCTGCCAACTCGAGTGGACGAGCTGGAAGCTCTGCGCCGTTCCGAATTTATACCCGGCGGCCTCTATGCGCGGAAGCGCGCCGTCTTCTTGCCTGTCGAGCGCCTGATACATGGCATCCAGAGGATTGACGATCTTGCCTTTCTCAGCACTCTTCACGGCTCGCGCATTTAGAAAGATCATGCGAATGTTGCGATCCTTCACAGCCAGGACCAACCGGTCAGCTACGCCTTGAATCCGTCCGTCCATCTCTTCCGGCGTAATGTTCTCGGTCAGCTTGGTCGAGTCCGTTTCTGTAAAGGAGTGCAGGCGAACGACATTGTGATGAATACGCTTCGCCAGTCCATTAAAGCCCTTTTGCGGCGTCTTCTGCATTTCAATGGCGGCTAAACCGATGCGATGTTTGCGCATCATCTCGCCCATTTTATCCAAATTCACCGTATCTTCCGCACTGACAAAGCCAGGAACCGCATCCCCGTCTACGATAAACCACTTGACGCCGAGCTTCTGAAGCTCGCCCAGCAGCTTGTCCATCGGGTTCGTTTGGAAAGGCCGGCGATTCGACATCCGAACGACTAACGAGAACCCTTGATCTTTCAACTTCTTCATCGTGGTCAAGTCCGGGTCCATCGTTTGCATGAGCGCTTCTTCCATGCCCATCTCAATGATCATGCCCGGTTGATTCTTGTAGCTCCACGGACGAAGCTTCACATTCTGCGCACTGAACGCTTCCGTGATGGTTTGCTGCAGCTGCCCGACCGATTCCTTCTCCGTGAATAAAATGTACGTAAAATTCTCATTCGGAGAAATCGGCGTTTGGGTCAGCGCAGTCGCTTCGTGGGAAGAGAATACTTCGATACGGCGGCCCAGCTTCAGCTCGTTCAATGTCGATTCATACACCGCAAGCGAGCGAACGCCATGCTGCCCAAGAAGCTTCAATTGTTCTTCGATAAACCTGCGGGGATCGGGCTGCGTATCGGATATTTCAAGCAAATCCCGATAGTCGAAGACGACTTCTACATTTCGTCCTGATCCCTGCTCCGTCTGATGTCGTTCATACGCCACGGGAAGGGAGGCCATCATCCCGAGGATGACCAGCCACCACAAACCTTTCATCGCCAGTTGATTGAATCGCAAATACCTTTCCTTCACGCTGTCAGCTCCCAAATTATATCAATGAAATTGATCGACGCGGGACATTACGGTTTGAACGAGACCTTGAATGGCACTCGCAGCGCCCTCGCCGGAAGTTCCGCGAACGGCGAAATACACTTTAATTTTCGGCTCGGTCCCCGACGGACGCAGGCAAAACCAGGAATCGTCCTCGAGCGTATACTTCAGGACGTTCTCTACCGGCAGCCCGTACAGCCCTTGAGAGAAGTCTTCGACCTTCACGACCTGCAGTCCGTTGAGCTCGACCGGTGCATTCGCGCGCCAATCCTGCATAATCGACTGGATTTTCTCTACGCCGTCTTTACCCTTCAAGGTACGGGACTCCAATTTCTCCAAGAAATAACCGTACTTGCCGTAAAGCTCCTGCAGCACGTCGTATAGCGTCTTTCCTTGACTCTTGTAATAAGCGGCCGCTTCACAAATCAGCATGGACGCGATGACCGCATCCTTATCGCGCGCATACGTACCCGCGAGGTAACCGTAGCTCTCCTCGTAACCGAACAAGAACTGCGCCTCGCCTGTCCGTTCGTATTGCGTCATTTTTTCGCCGATGTACTTGAATCCCGTTAGCGTGTTTACGACTTGGGTACCATAGTTTTGCGCGACAACCGCACCCATCTCGCTCGTCACGATGGTTTTGACGACAACGCCGTTCGCCGGCAGCTCGCCTCGCTCTTGCAGGCTCCGCAGCAGGTAATCGACCATAATCGCACCCGATTGGTTGCCCGATAAGACGAAATATTCGCCTTGCGCGTCCTTCACAACGGCCCCCATCCGGTCGCAGTCCGGGTCCGTGCCGATAATAATGTCGGCGTTAATTTTCTTCGCTTCCCGGATGGCCAGCGTGAACGCTTCGCGCTCTTCCGGATTCGGCGATTTCACGGTGGAGAAGTTCGCATCCGGCAGCTCCTGCTCAGACACCACATGCACTTGGCTGAATCCGATGGTGGCCAGCGCCGCACGCACTGACAGGTTGCCCGCCCCATGCAGTGGCGTAAAGACAATGCGGAAATCATCGCTGATCCGCTGCACAAGCTCCGGATTCAGGCTAACCGACGTAACGGCGCGAATATACGCCGCGTCGACGTCGTCGCCGATCCATCGAAGGAGACCTTGTCTTTCCGCTTCCGCTCTGGACAAGCGCAGCACGTCGGCGAAAGATTGAACGCCGCGAATCTCGGCAATCACTTGTTCCGCCTGATCCGGGACGAGCTGTCCTCCGTCGTTGCCGTATACTTTATAGCCGTTATATTCCGGCGGGTTGTGGCTGGCCGTAATAACGATCCCAGCGTCGGCCTTCAGGTACCGGACCGCGAACGAAAGCTCCGGCGTCGTACGGAGCGATTCGAACACGTACGCTTTGATCCCGTTGCCGGCCAGCACTTTCGCCGCTTCAAGCGCAAACTCCGGTGATTGATTCCGGGAGTCATAAGCAATCACAACCGAAGGCGCAGCCGCGTCCGACTTCAACAAAAATTGCGCCAACCCCTGCGTAGCCCTAGCGACCGTGTACGCGTTCATCCGGTTCGTTCCCGCACCGATGACACCGCGAAGTCCCCCAGTTCCGAACTCCAGATCGCGATAGAATCGATCTTCGATTTCTTTGGCGTCTTCCGAAATGGAGCGAAGCTCCTCTTTCGTTGCTTGGTCAATCGCTTGATCGTTCAACCACAATTCATACTGTTCCTGTACGCGTGTCTGTGTACTCATGTTCTCCCATCTCCCTCTACCCATGTATTCGATGTATGTAAAGTATGATCGGTCTCAATTTTTATCGGCTAGCGCGAACATGATTTCACCTTCCGCGACCACGCGATCCCCTACCTTTGCGGTTGCCTGCCCTTTGCCGACCGCACCCTTCATTCGGGTAATGACAACCTCCAGCAGCAGCGTGTCCCCCGGTTTCACCTGATCCCGAAAACGGAAGCCGTCCACGCCGGCAAGCAGTCCGATTTTACCTCGGTTCGCTTCGGCTTGCAATAAGGCGACAGCCCCGACTTGAGCGAGCGCTTCCGTAATAAGGACGCCCGGCATGACCGGATATCCCGGGAAATGACCTTGAAAGAACGGTTCGTTGATCGTGACGTTCTTAAGACCGACAGCTCGAACTCCGGCTTCGACCTCCAAAATTCGATCTACCAATAGGAACGGGTACCGATGGGGAATAATAGCTTGCACTTGTTCGGCGTTCAACATGATGATGCTCCTTCCATAGCGATTTTCGGTTCATTCGGATAATAATTCGAGGTTCGACATACCCTAACGGATGTCCCCTTCATGATCTGCAGTAATGAAGGTTGATATAAGGGAGCTTATGTTAAGGTTTACGGCGCAAGCAGCAAACCCGTACATAAGCTCTTTATATTGAAAAGCAGCGATGTCATGAGCTGACGCTTCGTTTATTTAACAAGTTGAACTGCAGGATGTAGATGATCGAGGTTACGAGGGAAACGACGATCACAAACCACAAATAGGCTTGCGCATACGGCAGCTCAAAGACAATCATCAGGATGGCCAAGTAGTACAATACCGTCGTCAGCTTACCCATTGCGTTCGCCGGCACCGTCTTCTTCCCGCGGAAGTGAGAGACGGCCGATCCAATGATCATACCCGCATCCCGTAAAAACATCGCCAACGCCGCCTCCCATGAAATCATATGGGACAGAACGAGCGATAAAATCACCGCAATCAGCATCGCCTTGTCGGCCAGCGGATCGAGCATGCTCCCGATAGGTGTTACGAGGTTGTTCTTCCGGGCGATATACCCGTCCAATACATCGGTCAAACCGGCGGCGAGCAGCACAAAAAAAGCGCTTTTGACGAATCCAGCCTCAAATACAAACCAATAAACGGGAATCAGCAGAAAGCGGGATAGCGTCAAAACATTGGGCAAATTCCACACAACACTCGTTCCCCCTATGAGCAATCAGGCCTTGGTGTTCCCATTCCATTCATTATACCTTTATCACCTAAAAAATAAAACTCCCATATCGGGAGTCTTCGTAATCATCACGCCGTTTTATGTACTAGCAAAAATCAGGTCGAACAAATGACGCCAGGTGGCCAAATCAAACACTTCGCTCATTGGCTGCTTGCCTATATACACATACCCTATCGAAAGTCCTATGAAAAGCGCCACCACGCATACGATCGGTATCCAAGTCCATCGGATGAGGCCGATGACTATTTTTTTCCATCGTTTCGTGGGGGGCGTCGCCTTTTGTCGGTTATCGCTCAAGCGCCCTACCTCACTTTACGTATGGCCCTTATACGCGCAAATTGTTGGCCAGATTCGTCATTTGATCCGCTGAGGTCACCGCGCGAGAATTCAAGGTGAAGGTGCGCTGAATCGTCAGCAGCTCGGTCATTTCGTCCGCTAACCGGACATTGGATTGCTCAATAAATCCTTGCCGTACCGTGATCGGGTCGATGTTGTTGTTATCTGCGGTGACCGTCTGTAAAATTTCTTCCCGCTGCTGAGGCGTGATGTCGGCCGCTAAGCCATACAGGTTATCGCCGACTTGCTGAAGCAGCTGCGGGCGAACGACGCGAACCGTCTTGATCTGTCCTATCTCGATCGGCATAGCGGTCTTGTCCACTTCGTTATAAGCCAAGACTACGCCATTCGGCTGAACGTCTATGCGGTGGCTGTTCGGCACCCGAATCGGGTTATTATCCGCGCCGACGATGTAATGCCCGTCTTTGGTCGTCAAGTAACCGTCCGGATCTTCAGGATCGATCGAAGGCGAAATTTCGAATGCCCCATTGCGCGTCCAATGCGTCGTGGTCACCGGGACGTTAGTCGTATCGAGCGTCACCTCGGCGATCTCAAACAAGCCATTGCCTTCGATCGCGAAATCCAGCGGGTTGTCCGTCGCCTGCAGCGAGCCCTGCTCCATGTTCACATGCGCTTCAACCAGCTTGCTCCCCCAGCCTTGATTATAGCCGAGCGGCGTCAAACGGCCTTCCTTCTGGAAGCTGCCGGGCTGCTGCTTCACGCTAGTAAGCACGTCCTGAAAGGACGCTTCTTTGCGCTTATAGCCTGTCGTATTTACGTTGGCGATGTTGTTGGCGATCAAGTCGAGCTTTTGCTGAATCGAACGCATACTAACAGATGAATTAATCATCGAGTTGTTCATGTGTGATCCTCCTGAATCGTATCAAGCGTCAGGCCCGGCTCCAACCGGAAGCGGAGGTCCAGCGGATCCTAGATTCGCCCGATCTCGTTAACCGCTTTTTCCATGCTTTTATCATAAAATTGGACCATCTTCTGGTTCGCTTCATACGCACGCAATGCCGACATCATGTCGATCATGGACTGACCGGCGTCGACGTTAGAACGCTCCACGTACCCTTGCCGCACTTCGACCTGGTCGGCGGCATCTATCGGGCGGAACCCGCCTTCATCGGGATTGCTTAACCGATACAGACCGTTCCCTTCGCGAACCAGTTCATTCGGATTCTCGATACGCATAATCATCATCGCCATCGGGTCTCCGTTCTCCCCGGCAATGGGTTGTCCGTCGACGTTCGTAAATATGCCCGTTTGCGTGATGCGAAAGTTCGTGATCGGGGTCCGGGTCCCCGGCTCTACCAGCACGATAGGCTGACCGTCGCGGCCAAGCACCCGATGACCCTCGGAATCGATCATTTGCCCGTTCGCATCCAGCGAGAACTTCCCGTTCAGCGAGTACCGTTCCTCTCCCTCGGCATTCAGAATCGTGAAGAACGCCTGCGGTTGAATGATGCGTTGTCCGTTCTCATCGACATATTTACCCGAGCTGTCGAACGTGGCCCCGGGCACTACAATGTTCGAAACAAGCGCAAAATCGAACGGATTATTCGTCTCCTGCACATCCCCTTGCGCATGAAGAGAGACGTTCTCTTCAGCCATGACGCCGGTGTTGATCCGGCCGACCGTAGCTGAACCGGGCTCGTCCTTACCGCTGCGCACCCGAGCAATAAGCAGCTCGGGGAAAGAGCGGTTGATACCTGTCCCACCCTTAAAGCCTGGCGTATTGATATTGGCGATGTTGTTCGTCACGATATCATGCTTGCGCTGCTGGGCGATCATGCCGGAAGCAGCGGTATACAAGCCTCTTAACATCGGGGTCCGTACCTCCCTAGAATTTACGCTTGGTTACTTTATCCAGGTTGTCGAGCATGATGCCTGTCCCTTCGACGACGCAGTGCATCGGGTCTTCGGCAATCAGAACCGGGACCTTGAGCTCGTCCGCCAGCAATTGATCGATACCATGCAGCATGGCCCCGCCGCCGGTTAAGATGACGCCACGGTCGATGATGTCCGCCGACAGCTCCGGCGGCGTCCGTTCCAATACGGTCTTCGCAGCCGTTACGATAGAGGATACCGGTTCCCACAACGCCTCCTGGATTTCCTTCGAGTCGATGGTAATGGTCAACGGCAGCCCGCTTACCATATCCCGCCCGCGAATATCCATCTCTTCCCGTTTGCCGTCCGGATGTACCGTTCCAACCTTAATCTTGATATCCTCGCTTGTCCGTTCACCGATCAGGAGCTTGTACTTGCTTTTAATATATTTCATGATGGAAGAGTCGAACTTGTCCCCCGCGATCTTGATGGAGGAGGAGGTGACGATGTCGCCCATAGACAACACGGCGACGTCCGTAGTCCCTCCCCCGATATCGACGACCATGTTGCCGCTCGGCTGAAAAATATCCATGCCGGCGCCGATCGCCGCAGCCTTGGGTTCTTCCTCCAGAAAAACCTCCCGCGCCCCGCTCCGCTCGGCAGCTTCCCGTATGGCCTTCTGCTCGACGGACGTAATGTTCGTCGGGGCGCAGATCAGAATGCGGGGATGGCTGTACCACTTTCTTCCGCCAACTTTTTGAATGAAGTACTTCAACATCATTTCCGTTATTTCGAAATCGGCGATAACACCGTCTCTCAACGGACGAATGGCGACGATGTTACCCGGCGTCCGCCCCACCATGCGGCGGGCCTCTTCGCCGACGGCGAGCACCCGTTTTGTCTCGCTTTCAATCGCGACAACGGACGGTTCATCCAGGACCACGCCCCGACCTTTCACATGAATCAGGACGTTAGCGGTCCCCAGATCTATGCCGATATCCTTACTTAACATTCCAATCTTATCCTCCCTAACCAACCGTCCATCCTTCATTAATAGAAGCGGCACTACGAATGATATACGTTTCCTATTTAATTTCGACGTTAAATCGGAAATTCCTCTTTTTTGCAAATGGTTTTTCGACAAATCTCGCTTCACGGGCGGGCTGGTTCGGGAGAGAGGACAGTGACTCGGCTTCGCCCGTACAGCGGTTTCCCACCTCGGCGCGTCGCGCCGGGAGCGTTTACTTTACCGTCACAAGCTTATCTTGCGATTTCGGGCTGCGCGTTTTGCGATACTTGATTTTCGTCGCTTCTCCCCCGCGCAGGTGACGGATCGACTTGTGGTACTCCAGAATGTGCTTGACCTGATTGGCAAGCTCCGGATTGATTTCCGGCAGACGCTCCGTGAGATCCTTGTGCACCGTGCTCTTGGAAACACCGAACTCCTTGGCTATTGTGCGAACCGTATGCTTGGTTTCCACCAGGCAACGGCCGATCTTAATGGTTCGCTCCTTGATGTAATCGTGCACTCCCCTCGCCTCCCTACTCGAGTTAGTTTGGTACATTATATGAGGGGTGTTCGCTTATATTCTTTGTTTCACGGTTGTGACAAGCTTAGAATGTACAATTATTTTCAAGGACGAGCCGGCGAAGCCCCCGGACAAGCGTTCCGAAAAAAAAAGCAGGGGGTTCAAGTCCCCCTGCATTCCTTATGGTTGAACGATATGCTGCTCCGGATTCAAGGCCGGACCGCCTTGACCTTGGCGAAGCTCAAAGTGAAGATGTACGCCTTGCTCTTTCTCAAGTTCGTTGCGTCCCGCCATCGCGATGACATCGCCTTTCTTCACTTCCGTGTCTTTCGCGACCTTCACGTCCGCCAGGCTTTGGTACACCGATACGAGACCGTTGCTGTGCGTAATCTCAATGAGGTTGCCGACGATCGGATCTTTCTGCACCGCGGTTACCTTGCCGCTCATCACGGCCATGACGTCAAACGCTGTGTTGTCATGTTTGGCAAAATCCATTCCCATGTGCGGAGTGAACGTATCGCCGTATTCCACCATCGCCGCTTGTCTCACTTCGTTCGAAGCTTTGTTGTCGAAGAACGGGAGAATCACTTCCAGCTCATTGCGGTCTTTAAACGGCCATTGCAACGTTTCTTGCTTTGCGGATGTAGCGACAGCGTCAGAACCGGATACGTTATCCGTAACGGTCCCGGTCTTTGCGGGGTCAGTCCCTACCGTGGTGTCGGAGTTAAACGTGCCCGCACCCTGGTACACCCACATTAACGTTAAGATGATTGCCGCTGCTGCCATGTACGTTGCTGGAAACACCCACTTTTTGCCGAGCAATCTTTTCCAGGATGAGGTATTGCCGCCTTGCGCTCCTTCGATATTTTTAGGAGCTTCTTGTTTTTGTACATCTTTCTTTTGATCATTCATCTATTATCACCTCGCTAACCAGTCTTGCCGGATTTGCGAGATTTATACGCGGCTAAACCTAGCTTTTTACAAACTTTTTCCTTTCAATAAGGTAGAGGCCTTGCCGAAGTCGATGCCGGTATAGAAATACTTCACGATCTCCTCCGCTTTCCGCCCTTCTCGCGCCATGCCGTTGGCGCCCCACTGGCTCATGCCGACCCCGTGACCGTAACCGAACGTAACAAATGTCCATGTCCCGTTCGCATAGCTCCATTGGAACTGGCTGGAGTTCAAGCCTAGTTTCTCGCGAAACTCGCGGCCAGTGAAAGATTTGCCGCCCACAGTCAGGCGCTTGATCCGATGACCAGCGCTACGCTCCATCACTTTCAGCCCTGTCTTCGCGCCGGCGGTTACCGGTACGGCTGCCGGAAGTCCCAGCTTGCGCTGCAGCTCGCGGTCCGTGAACGTCACGGTTTCCTTGTAGCGCGGCGATAGCTGCGCATCCCAAGGACTCGCCACGCTGCGCAGGTAAGGCAATTTCAAGTTCCAATAATCCTCCGAGTTTTCCGTGTACCCGTTGCTGGTAGAGAAGAAGCTCGCATCGATCGGCTGGCCCTCATACGTAAGCACGATATCCTTCGTCTCCTCGACCGACCGCCTCAGCTTGGCCATATTCGTCGCATATAGCTCCGGCTCCCATCGGCGCCTTAGCTCCTCGTCGTTTACATAGGCCTGATGCGCCGTCGTATCGGTAACCACCGCCTCCGAGCCGGGGACCTCGATCCTGTCTCCGCTCAACACCCTGCGGACGATATACGTGCGCGCAGCCATCGCCTGCGCCTTCAGCGCTTCCAGCTCGAACTCGACAGGCATCTCGGCGGCAACAACTCCAAGCACGTAAGTTTCCAGCGCGATGCGATCGGTCATTTGTTTGCTGCTGACGTAGACGGGAATCCGCATCGAGGCCGCTTCTTCAGCTGAGGGCGGGCTCCCTTCATGGCGGACCGCTTGGGACGATTCATGCTTTCCCCCGGGCGTATGTACAAACAGCCAAGGAACGATCACGATGACAGATAAAAAACCTGCCAACCACAAAGCGAACCAGCGGGCCCATTTCGACTGCGTGCGTGAAAGCTTGTACTTCATCATCGGCTCGCGCTCCTCCGTCCTCTGTTGCATCTTAAACCGTGCTGCAGGTATTTTCATTTTATGAGGCCAAAAGATAGAATAGAACCCTAAAGAAAGAGACGCCTCCGCACATGCGAATTGAAAGATTCAAGGCCGGAAAGCTGCCGGCACAGCGCCCCCAGACACAGCAAAAAACCGATTCTTCCTGAAAGAATCGGTTCACGCGTCAGTCATGAATATAGGTCAAGCCAAAGTCGGCTGCACCACAAACAACGGCAGGGTATCAGGCTCCCTTTGCTTTTCCGTTTCCGGCAATTCGATAGGCATCCGTTTAATATCCGCCCCGAGCCGGGAGAGCTTCTCCGCAATCTCGACATACCCGCGGTCGATATGGTGAATGCCTGTAATCTCGGTATCGCCTTCGGCGGCCAGCGCCGCCAGTATCAATGCCGCTCCGGCGCGCAGGTCGGTGGCGCATACTTTCGCGCCCTGCAGTTTCACACCGCCGCTAACGACGGCAGTCCGGCCCTCTACCTTAATCTGCGCGTTCATGTTCGTCATCTGCTCCACGTGCATGAAGCGGTTTTCGAACACCGTTTCCGTTACGAGGCTGGTACCGTCTGCGGTTAACAATAGCGCCATCATTTGCGACTGCATGTCGGTCGGGAATCCCGGGTACGGCAGCGTCTTCACGTCCACTGCACGAAGCGGCCGATCGGTGGTGTACACGCGCAGCCCGTTCTCGTCTTCATCGATTTGAACGCCCATTTCCTGCATCTTGGAGATAACCGGGCGCAGATGATCGCCAATCGCGCCTTCAATGTATAAGTCGCTGTTCGTGATTGCGGCAGCAATCATATATGTACCTGCTTCGATCCGATCCGGAATGACCGTATGAACAGCACCTCTCAGCCGTTCAACGCCGTCGATGCGAATGGTTCCCGTTCCGGCTCCCCGAATCGTGGCCCCCATGGCGTTCAAATAATTGGCGAGGTCTACAATTTCAGGCTCCTTGGCCGCATTCTCGATCAGCGTCGTGCCTTCGGCAAGCGTGGCCGCCATCATGATGTTCTCGGTCGCCCCAACGCTCGCAACGTCCAAGTAAATTTTGGCGCCCTTCAGTCTGCCGTTAATCCGCGCTTCAATGTACCCTTGGCCGAGCTCGATCTCCGCACCCATGGCCTCGAATCCTTTCAGATGCTGATCGATCGGCCTGGTTCCGATCGCGCAGCCGCCGGGCAGCGAAATTCTTGCTTGGCCCATCCGCGCCAGCAGCGGCCCCATGACGAGGAAGGAAGCGCGCATTTTACGCACCAGTTCATATGAAGCTTCACACGTTTGAAGACGGACGGCATTGATGCGAATGGATTCCTGTTTATATTCAACTTCAACGCCCAAACTCTCAAGCACCTTATTGATCACCAAGACGTCATCCAAAGGAGGCGCATCATGGATGACGCTCTCCCCTTCCATTCCCAGTAAAGAGGCTGCGATAATCGGCAGCACGGCATTCTTGGCGCCGTGAATTCGCACTCTGCCTGATAATTTCTTGCCGCCGCGGACGATAATTTTGCTCATCTGGATCCCCCTCCGCGTATCATTGTACGTTTTCGTTTATCGATCACGATAGCATTCGTGACGAAGGTTGATTTTAATACGGTTGTACTATCCATTGTTGACAAGATTCTCCTTGGTTATTCGAATACCCGGGATTTCAAAAGATTCCGGAGAACCACGTCGACCAGGCCAAGTAATCGATCACGAACTGCGCAACCTGATAACCGAGCGCGACGGAGAGCAAAATTTGCAGCAATTTGGCCTGCATGCTTCGAGGCCGCTTAAACAAGCTATCAAGCTTCAATTCCTGCAGTGACCACCAGGAAACGCCGATTAACACAAGCACAAGCACAATATTCAGCATGCCCTTCATACCGATGGAGGCGTTCATTTGATCTACATAGTCCATTGGAAATCCACGCTCGCTTTCTCGTTCTCTTCACCATCCCGTATTTGCTTCATCGGTTGACAGTGAGTCTCTACTTGCATGTTTACCCCGGAGCTTGCAGGATTAATCGGTCTTTGGAACCACATGTTAACCGGGCCGTCCCGCTCTTACGGCAATGCCCCTGCAAGCAACTGAACGAATTCGGCTCGCGTCGCTTGTTGATCGGGCCGGAATGTACCATCGTCGTAGCCGCCGACCAGACCTTCCGCCTTCATCTGCTTCAACAGACCTGCGCCCCAATAATTTTCTTCGATATCGGAAAAAGGCGCCTGTCCCCGGAGCTTGCCGCTCTTGTTCAGGCTGCGCGCAAGCATCGCCGTCATCTCCATCCGGGTAACGGGTTGATCCGGCCCGAACGTACGGTCGGGGTAGCCTTCGATCACGCCGGCCTGCGCCGCTTGGGCGATATAAGTGTAAGCCCAATGCGTGCTGCTTAAGTCCGAATACGCAATGCTCCGCAGTTTATTCAGTTGAAACGCGCGTGACAGCACGGCCGTCGCTTCCGCTCGTGTAATCGGGCGATCCGGTTGAAACGTGTAATTATCATAACCGTTAATGATTTGGCGGTTTGTTAATCGGACAATCGCCTCTTGCCCCCAATGTCCGCGAATATCGCTATACCCGCCAGTGAGCGGCTTGCTATCGACCAGCAGCTGATACATCCGATTGTCGAACGGTTGATTCGAAGTGAGCTTCACGTAGTAAGTGCCGGGATCAAAGCGCCCGGATAATTTCTGGTTATCCGCAAAGTCGTTCATCGAGCCGGCCATTGATTTCAACGTACCGTCGAATAAAGTCATGTAGATTTGGACCTGCGACGGAATTTCGCTGACGACGATCTGCACATAGCTGTCCTCTTCGATGCGGAACTGATACCAATCGATATCGTTCGATTTATCGAGCAAGCCGTTGTATGGCATACCGAGCGAAACAGCCGTCGCCTGATAGGAACGGTTATTCGGCTCATTCGGATCGATCAGCTTCGCATTGTACTCGATTTTCAGCGTATACTCGCCTACGATCGGATTTTCGTATTCCTTCACGTTCGTTACGCGGATATAGTAGCTGCCCGGGAACACCTCCGACAATTCGTAGCTTTCCGTCACGCCGTCGTCGCCCGAATCTACCGTCACCGACCTCTCGCCTTGTCTCTGCACCAATAAGACCGGGTCGATCCGCGCCGTATCGGTCGACAACGTCACTCGAATAGAGCCGGACTGCTCGACCGGAATTTCAAACCAATCGGCATCGTGGTACTGATGGAACGTGCCTTTGATCGTTTGACTTCGGGCCGGGAGCACATAGGCTTTATACTGTTTATCGTTATCTTCAAAAGGATCGCGGTACGTTTCGAAGGAAGTGGTCCATTGGTACGGAACCATGGAACTGAAACTGCGATCTTTCAATTGAAGCTGTATGTAACTGCGTCCTTTCGTCACCTTAAAAGGAACGGTCTGTCCGTTCTGCGCCGACTTGCTCGTAAGGACGCCGGAAGCGTCCGTGTGCTGGATGTTAACCGTCTGCCCCGGATCGATATCAAAGGTAACATTAACCGTCCCGTCATAGGGCGCGTCCATATAATACCAATCGGTATCCGATCCTCCGGCGAAGGCGGCAGCCGTCTTTTTGCTGATAGAGATCGATTTCGCCTGATCCTTGCGTTGATTCGGTTCGTACATGTCGAGGGAAAATGGTTCGGTCAACAACCGATCGACGCGCAAACTGCCGTACCCGGTCGAGGAATCCCACCCGCTGGCGTCCAAATCATCGGCGGTTTGACGAATCCACTGCCGAATTTGGTAAGCCTTCATCTCCGGATTCCGCCCCCAGATAAGCGCTGCCGCTGCCGCCACCTGCGGCGCAGCCATGGAGGTGCCGTCTTTGTTCTCATAAGAGCCGCCGAGCCCCGTCGTAAATACGTTCCACGGCGCCACAACGTCGATTTCGAGACCGGTATTCGATCGGGGGTCGATCTGTCCGTTCTCGGTCACTCCCCCTACGGCGAGCACTGTCGGATAAGCAGCCGGATATTTAACCCGGTTACCTTCGTTTCCGGTTGCGGCTACCAGCAGCACATCCCGCTCCTCCGCATACTTGACGATATCGCTTAAATAAGCCGAATATTTATTCAGCCCTAAGGAAAGCACGACGATTTTGGCCCCGTGATCAACGGCATAGCGGATTCCTTCACCCAGCTTCTGCTCGTCTCCCGAGCCATCCGCCTCGAGCGCCTTAATCGGCATCATGCGGGTTTTCCACAGCATGCCTGCGACTCCGCGGTCGTTATTGCCGACTGCGCCGATAATACCGGCGACGTTCGTCCCATGCCCGTTGTCGTCTTCCGGCGGCAGCGACGGCTGAATCAGATTGACGCCTTTTACCAGGTTCGGCTTCAGATCCGCGTGCGACAACTGGACGCCTGTATCGACGATGGCAATCGTCATGCCTGTATTTTCTTGCGTTACGTCCCAGGCTTCGCTCATATGAATTTGCTGCAGGTTCGATTGCTTCGTCAAGAACGGGTCGTCCGCTTGAGCGGCAAAAACCGTCCCGCTGCACGTCAGGAAAATCGCAAGGCCTGTGAACGATGCGATCATGGTTTGTTTGAACGTTTTGGGGTTCATCGTCATCAAAATCCTTTGTACTGATTTTCACCTGCCACACTTCATTATCCCATTCTAAGCGTTATGGCTAGAGGGTGCAACTGGATATTTTTTTTCGCGTGTTCCTCAGATGCGTGGCCGGTTGTCCGTTCGAGTTTACATATGAATTTACCGGGGCCGTTCCTTCATACGCTAGCTATGCAATCCATAAATCATATGAATGCGAGTGATGCAGATGGCGGTGTCCTTTTGTTCGCATTGTAATGAAAAGCTGCAAGAAGGTTCTCTGGTCTGCAAGTACTGCGGAGCTCTGGCAAACGAAGCGGCAGAAGCTTCTCGGCCCCACAGCGATGATACGACAACGTCCCGCAAAGGCAGGTACGTGTACATTCTCCTCATCGCGATCGTCATCCTCGTCCTACTCTTCTTCCTATACAGCTAACCGATTTGGGGCAGCCTCCGCTGCTCCTTTTTCATCCCGCATTCCTCCCTTCAAACGCACGTGAAAAAGCCCGCATTCCCGGGATCGATACGATCGTTCCGGAAGTGCGGGCTTAGCCCTCGGCTATTAACTAAACATAAACAAATCTTGCGTGAGCGTGAAAATCTGCTCGATGTAGGCCAGCACGCCTTGCGGGAACAGACCGAGCAGTACGCTGGCAGCCGCGCAGAGCCACATGGTGATGCTCAGCGGAAGCGCCGGCCGAATCGGTGCGGATGCGTCGTCGCTGCGCATGAACATTTGGCGGATGAGGCCGAAATAGTAGTAGAACGAAATGACGCTCGTCGCAATCAGGATCGCGCCCAGCCAGTAATGCTGCGTCTGCATCGCGCCCAGCAGGATGAACAGCTTCCCGAAGAAGCCGGCCGAGACCGGCAGTCCCGCGAGGGACAAGACGAGCAGCACGGTGGCGACCGCCATACCCGGAGCGCGATAGTACAGGCCGGCGAACCCTTTAAGATCTTCTTCTCCGGTCGAGCGCTCGATGATCATCAACACGGCGAACATCCCGATGTTCATGAACAGATACGCGATCAGGTAGTAAACAAATTCGGCAAAATTCGAGAAATGCACGATCGAGAATTGAACCGCGATCGGCACAAGCAGGTAGCCCGAGTTAGCGATGCCTGAATAGGCGAGCAGGCGCTTCAAGTTCGTTTGGCGAAGCGCGACGAAGTTGCCGACGATCATCGCCGCAGCCGCCACCACCATCATCCCCAGCAGAAAGTCGCTGTGAATCGGCGTCCCCATGATGCCCGGCGAGGCGAAGACAGTATACATGACGCGGAACAAGATCGCGAATGCGGCCGCTTTCGAGACGACGGCCAGGAATGCGGTTACCGGGGTGAAAGACCCCTGATACACGTCCGGCGCCCACATATGGAACGGCGCTGCCGCTGCTTTAAAGCCGAAGCCCGCCAGCAGCAGGAAGAAGCTCAAGTAAATCATCGGCTGCAGCGTCTCTCCGCTCCGCTCCAGCACGCTGCTAATCTGCGGGATCACCGTCGAACCGGTCATTCCATAGAGGAACGACATGCCGTACAAGATGACCGCGGACGAAATGCCGCCCAGCACGATATATTTAAAGGCGGCTTCGTTAGTCAGCCAATTTTTCTTCCGCATCGCGACCAGGATGTAGGATGTGATGCTAAGCAGCTCAAGGCCGACGAACAGCGTAATCAATTCGCCGGACGAAGCCATGATCATACCGCCGATCGTGGCCGGCAGCAGCAAGTAATAGTATTCGCCGACATGCGGCACTTCCTCTTCCCGAACCGAGCCGATGCTCATGAACGTTACAAGTCCGGCGCCCACAAGCAGCACCAGCTTGATGATGCTGGCAAAATCATCGATCCGGTAGCTGTAGAGAAGCAGCTGCTTCGGTTCCGCCGGATTCAACTGATACAGGACGACGAATACGGCCGATATCGCAATGCTGATCAGCGACAACCAACCGAGCCACGTTCGGCCGGCTTGACGAGGCAGCAGCAAATCGAGCAGCGACAGAATGACGGCAGCGACGACAAGCGTCAGCTCCGGTGCCAGCAGACCGAGATCTTGGAGTTGAAGACGTATTGGTTCCACCGGTCTAACCCCCCATCTTCGTTACGCTGCGAATGAATTGATCGAAACCGACGACGGTTTGATGCAGCGGCTCGCTCAGTACGCTCGGGTAAATCCCGAGCACTACAATAAACGCCACGAGCGTAATCATTGGAATCGCCTCGATGAAACGTGCGTCCCGCATCGCAGGCAGCTCGGTCCGGGACGGACCGTAGGTGATGCCGAGCACCCCGCGCAGCACGTACACGGCGGCCAGAATGATGCCGAGCGCTCCGACAGCCGTCAAGATGGGGTGCGATTCAAACAGCCCTACAAAAGCAAGAAACTCGCTGATAAAGCCGGACAGCCCCGGCAGCCCGAGCGACGCCATACCCGATACAAGCAGGATGCCGGAGATGAACGGCACCGACTTCGCCAGTCCGCCGAGCTCATCCAGCTTCGTTGTACGGGTGCGCTCATAGATGCTGCCGACGATCAGGAACATCAACGCCGAGATCAAGCCGTGCGAAACGAGCTGGAAGATCGCGCCTTCCATGCCGATCGTGTTGAATGCGGCAATCCCGAGAAGCACGATGCCCATATGGCTAATACTCGAGTAGGCCAACACAAGCTTGAATTCCTTCTGCACGAAGGCGAGCACCGCGCCGTACAAAATATTGACGATTCCCAGCACGGCGAGCACGGTTCCCCAGGCCACCGCTTGATCCGGGAACAGCAGGATGCCGAAGCGGATTAAACCGTACGCCCCCATTTTCAGCAAGAGGCCGGAGTGAATCATGACGATCGACGGAGGCGCCTCCGTATGTACCTTGAGCATCCAGGTATGGAACGGGAAGAGCGGCAGCTTGATGCCGAACGCCACGAGCAGCATGAGGAACAGCGCCCATTTCATCGTATCGCTTAAGAAAAATACGTTGCCTTCCAGATCGCTCTGATTGACATAAGAGTCGGCATTTTGAAACAAGTTTTCCGTGATTACGTTGAGATCGCCGGAGTAGTGAATCGTAACGCCGTTCTCCACCGCCGTTTGCGTGAAGCCAGCCGTACTGACCAAGATGAGAAAGGCGATGATCATAATCGCCGAGCCGAGGCCGTTATAGATGAGGAACTTGTTGGCCGCCCGTTCGCGGTCCATGTATCCCCAAATTCCGATCAGGAAGAACATCGGCACCAGCGTCAATTCGAAGAAAGCGAAAAACAAGAACAGGTCTTGCGCCATGAATACGCCGAACATCCCCATCTCGAGCAGCAGAAACCAGATGAAGTACGACTTCCACCGCTTCTTGATGTACACGGAAGCCAGAGCGGCCATCGTGGAGACAAGCGCCGTCAGGAACACGAGCGGCAGCGACAGCCCGTCGACCGCGAGCGTGAACTTGAACTCCAGGAAGTAGGCCGACATTTGGCTTAAGCCCTGCGTCTCTCTATCCAGCGGGATTGAAATCCACGGCAGATCTTCTTTAAACTGCATGCCGCCCACATTCGAATTGAATTTCACATAGAGCCATGCGGACAAAATCAATGGAATAAGCGTGACGGCAATAGCCGTAATTTTGATCCATTGGCCCTGCGTCTTAGGCATGAACAGCAGGATCAGCACACCGATGAGCGGCGAGAACGTAATCAACGACAAAATCGGGAAATTATCCAAAGTTGATGAACCTCCTTCCCGCGATCACAAGCATCAGGACGAGCAAACCGAGCAACGTCGCAAGACCGTACGTTTGCACTTGCCCGTTCTGCAAGCGGGAACCGAGGCGGCCAAGACCCGTTACGGCATAAGTCGATAAGCGCACGACCCCATCCACCACGTATACGTCGAACAGATTCAGCACCTGTCCGATCGCCCCCAGCGGACGTACCCATACGGCTTGATACAGTTCGTCAATGTAATATTTGCGGTTCAGCAGCCTATACAGCCAAGGCGCCGAGGACACGAACGACGCTGAAGAAATCGATCGTTTCACGAACACCAGGTAACCGAAGCCGATGCCCAACAAGCCGACGACGTTAGATAAAATCATAACGAGCGCGGATGCATGCTCTTCTGCTTCATGACCGGTCAGCCACCCGCCTAACCACGGGTTAAACGGTGTGAACACGAAGCCCGCTGCGACGGCTAATACGGCGAGTACGATCAGCGGGAATGTCATCGTCCCCGGCGATTCGTGAACGTCATGACGGTGCGGGTTTCTCGATTTGCCGAAAAACACCAGGAAGAACAATCTCGACATATAGAATGCCGTGAAGAAGGCAGCCGCCAGCCCGACAATCAGCAATCCGTAATGTCCGGTGTTATACGCCTCCGTCAAGATCGCGTCCTTCGACCAGAAGCCGGACAAGGGCACGATGCCGCTAAGCGCCAAAGCGCCGATGGCGAATGTCCAAGCCGTGATTTTCATTTTGCGGCCTACGCCGCCCATCTCGTGAATGTCCTGCGTATGCACGGCATGGATGACGCTGCCCGCTCCGAGGAACAGCAGCGCTTTGAAGAAAGCATGCGTGAACAAGTGGAAAATCCCCGCCGTGTAAGCCGCCGCCGTTCCGATCCCAAGCGCCATCATCATGTACCCGAGCTGACTGACCGTCGAGTAAGCGAGAATACGTTTTATATCGTTCTGCGCGGTGCCGATCGTCGCCGCGAAAATCGCCGTAAACGCCCCGACCACCGCTACGACGGTAAGAGCCGCAGGCGCTGCCGTGAAAATATCGAAAGTACGCGCCACCAAGTAAACGCCGGCCGCTACCATCGTCGCGGCGTGAATGAGCGCACTGATCGGCGTAGGACCTTCCATCGCGTCCGGCAGCCACGTATGCAGCGGGAACTGCCCCGATTTCCCCATCGCACCGATAAAAATCAGAATGGCAATCCACGTCGCTATTTCCTCGGAAATTTTTCCGCTTGAGAAGGCGTTGCTGATCGAAGTGAAATCGAGCGCATGATCCGGCATCGCCCAGAACAGCAGCAGAATGCCAATGAATAATCCGACATCGCCGACGCGGGTAACGATGAACGCCTTCTTCGCCGCTGCGCGCGCTTCCGGCTTGAAATACCAGAAGCCGACAAGCAGGAAGGAACAAACACCGACGAGTTCCCAAAATATGTAGAGCTGTACGAGATTCTCGGAAATGACGAGTCCCAGCATCGAAAACGTAAATAACGCGATATAGGCGAAGAACACGTTGATCCGTTCGTCGTCGTGCATGTAGCCTTTGGAATAAATATTGACGAGTAAGCTGACAAGCGTCACGATCACGAGCATGAGCGAATTGAGATTCGTCACCTCGAAGCCCATCGTCAAGACGACGTCGCCGAGCTTAATCCATTGCAGCTTGTTCCACGTGTAACCTTCAAGGTGTCCCCCGATCCGTTCCATGAAGACCAGCACGGACAACACGAACGAAGCGAACACGGCTACAATGCTAATATAGGCGCCTACTTCCCGCAGCGAGCGTCCTGCCGCCGTTAAGATCAAAAACGACAGCAGCGGAAACAACGGGATGAGCCAGGCGTATTGCGAGTAAGCCGATATCATGAGCTTAAATCCTCCTCTACGCGTTTGCCGACGGCAAACCTGCGCTATCGCTTCAGCGAATCCATATCCCCAACATCCGTTGTTCCCTTATTGCGGTAGAGCGCAATCAAAATTGCGATGCCGACGGCCGCTTCGGCTGCGGCAACGGTAATGTTGAACAGCGAGAAAATTTGACCGGTCAAACTTGGCTGAGCCCCGAACTTGGAAAATGCGACCAAATTCAAGTTGACCGCATTAAGCATCAGCTCGATGGACAGCAAGACGATGACGGCATTTTTCTTGGACAACGCTCCGTAAAGCCCGATGCAAAACAAGATGGCCGCAAGCGTTAAATAAGGGGTGGCTAAGCCGCTGGCTCCCATGCTTAATCCTCCTCCCTCTTCGCCACGATGATCGCACCGATGAAGGCTACCGTCAGCAGCAGCGACATCAATTCAAACGGCAGAACGTGAAGGTTAAAGAGCAGCTTCCCGATTTCCATCGTATTGTCTTCCACCTTCGGGAACTCGCCGGTCGGCAGCTCCGTCCGTTGGATGACGTAGAAGATGATCCCGAACAACCCCGCAGCCCCGATGAACAACAGCCCGTTATGCCAAGGGCGCTTCGGCTCCTCTTCTTCGTTGTGGTGCTTGGTCATCATAATTCCGAAGATCATCAAAATCGAGATGGCCCCGGCGTAGATAAGAATTTGGACCACGGCCACAAATTCCGCCTGCAGCACGACGTACAAGCCGGCCAAGCTAACGAAGGTTAACGCGAGCGCCAATACCATGTGCACCACTTTCGTGTAGCTGAGCATGAAGATCGCTCCGCCGATGGCCAGCAGCGCACACACGAAGAACACCAGGTTTTCACCGCTGGATAAAAAAGTCACGACGTTGGATAGCATTTACTTCGCACCGCCCTTCGGCATCGCGGAGTTATTTTCTTTACGTATGTTCGAATTGTTATCGTTCAACCACTCCAGGTTTTTGAACAAATCGTCGCGGCTGTATGTGCTCAGCTCGAAGTTGTTCGTCATGACGATCGCTTCCGTCGGACAAACCTCGGTACACAGATCGCACAGGATGCAAATTTCAAAATTAATATCGTAGGTGTCGATGACCTTGCCTTTTTTCTCGGGGTCGGGATTCGGTTTACCTACCAGATTGATGCACTCGGTCGGACAAATGCGCGCACATTGATTGCAGACGATACATTTCTCCGGATCGAAGTGCTGGATGCCTCGAAACCGGTCCGGCATTTCGAGCGGGACGTCCGGATAGGCGTACGTGATTTTCTTCTGCGTCAAGCTCTTCAACGTTACGCCCAGGCCTTTTACAATGCCTTTCATTTCACATTCACCCTTTCGTCAATCAATACGGCTGCCGGTTTCGTCACATCGCAATCGCCATGTAAATTGCCGTCACAAAAATGTTCAGCAGCGCCAGCGGCAGCAGCACCCGCCATCCGAGACCCATCAGTTGATCCACCCGAACCCGCGGCAGCGTGCCCCGGATCCAGATGAGTACGAATACGATGAGTGAAAACTTCAGCAAGAACCAGACGATTCCCGGAATAAAATCGAGGAACGTGAACGGCGCATGCCATCCGCCCAGAAAGAGCGTCGTCGTCAGTCCGGAAATCGCAAACACATATACATACTCCGCCAGCATGAAAAAGGCGAACCGGAACCCGCTGTACTCAACATGGTAACCCGCAACAAGCTCAGATTCGGCCTCAGGCAAGTCAAAAGGCGTCCGGTTTAACTCGGAGACGGCTGCCACAACGAATACGGCGAACCCGACAATTTGCGGCAGGAAGTTCCAATGCCAGAAGCCGCCGGCTTGGCCTTCTACGATTCGATTCAAGTTCATGCTGCCGGTCATCATGATCACGCCGACGACGGAGATGACGAGCGGAATTTCGTAGCTGATCATCTGCGCGGCGGAACGCATGCCGCCAAGCAGCGCATATTTGTTGTTCGACGCCCAGCCCCCAAGCACGATGCCGATCGTGGAGATTCCCGACAGCGCCACGTAATACAGGACGCCGACGTTGAGATCGCTGCTGATCAGGGTGCTCGAATAAGGGATGACTGCCGTGACGACAAAGGCCGGAATAAACGTAATGATCGGCGCAAGGATGAACAACTCGCGGTCGGCCTTCCTCGGAATCGTGTCCTCTTTAATCAACAGCTTGAACACGTCCGCCACCGTTTGCAACAGACCGAGCGGGCCCGTACGGTTCGGTCCGATCCGCAGCTGCATCCATCCGAGGATTTTGCGTTCAAAGTAGATGGCGTAGGTCACGAAGCCGAGAATGACGAGAAGCAGCACGACGACCCATGCAAAGAAAATGGCCGCGTTCGTCCATGTTAAAGGCTGCTGCAATAAATCCGGCATTAACAATCGACCTCCCCGACGACGATATCAATGCCTCCGAGGATCGTAATCAAATTCGTCATCGTTTCCCCGACAAGCAGCTTAGGCAAAATTTGCAGATTGACAAACGACGGTCTGCGGAATTTTAAGCGGTATGGCTTATCTTTGCCCTTGGAAATAATGTAACAGCCGATCTCGCCGCGGGGCGATTCGATCGCCGAGTAAATTTCCCCTTCGGCCGGACGCAGGACACGAGGCACTTTGCCCATGATCTCACCGTCCTCCGGAAATTGCTCGACCGCCTGTTCCAAAATGCGGAGCGACTGGACGACTTCCTCCATTCGCAGGTTATAACGATCGAAGCAATCGCCGTTGGTCGATACCGGTATGTCGAACTCGAAGCGATCATAGATGCTGTAAGGCTGATCCTTCCGTAAGTCCCACTTCACCCCGGTGCAGCGCAAATTCGCGCCGCTTAGCCCGTAAGCGATCGCCGTCTCGGCATCATACTTGCCGACTCCTTTAATCCGGGCCAAGAAAATCTCGTTCCCGGTCACGAGATTATGATACTCATTCAGTTTATCACGCATATAGGGAATGAATTCCCGCACCTTCTGAATCCAGCCTTCCGGTGCATCCCATTTCACTCCGCCTACGCGCATATAGTTATAGGTTAAGCGGGCGCCGCAAAGCTCGTTAAATAGGTTGATGATAATTTCCCGATCGCGGAACGCGTACAGGAAAGGGCTCATGGCCCCGATATCGAGCAAGTACGTTCCCCACCAGACCAAATGGCTGGCGATACGCTGAAGCTCCATCACAATCAGCCTTAGAAACTCGGCGCGCTCCGGGATTTCAAGCCCCATCAATCGCTCCACCGCATTGACGAGTACATAATTGTTCGTCATGGCGGAAACGTAATCCATTCGGTCGGTGTAAGGAATGATTTGCGTATACGTCAGGTTCTCGGCCAGCTTCTCCGTACCACGGTGCAAATAGCCCATGACCGGAATCGCTTCCGTAATCATCTCGCCGTCCAGCTTGACGATAATTCGGAAAACGCCGTGCGTACTCGGATGCTGAGGCCCAACATTCAATAAAATTTCTTCGGTTCTAATGGCCAAGCTTCATTACACCTCCGGGTCGAGCGGCTCATAATCTTTGCGCAGCGGATAGCCAACCCAGTCGTCGGCCATCATGATACGTCGCAGGTCGGGATGACCCGGGAAATCGATTCCGAATAAATCGTAGGCTTCGCGCTCATTCCAATTCGCCGTCGGCCAAACGGGTGTCACGGACGGAATCGATGGCGTCTCCCGATTCGTCTTGATCTTCACGCAGTACTCCCGCTTCGTTTCCAGCGAGATCAGATGATACGCTACTTCCATATGAGTTTCCATATCAACGCCGGACAGGTTGCGCAAATAATTTAATTTTAATTCCATATGATTTTTCAACAGATGCGCGGCTTCCGGCCAAACCTCGCCTTTGAGCACCACATAAGGGAGATGACCGCCCTTTTCATTAATGAAAGCTTCCTCGACCACTTCACCGAAATTCTCTTTCAGGATCGCTACGAAACGATCGAGCAGCGGCTGATTCGGCGACGGTTCTTTGGGAGCATCCGGAGCCGCGGCTTCCGTCTTAGCCGCCCGTTCGCGGGCTCTAGCCGCTCTAGCCTCCGCAGCCGCCTTAGCCTTGGCTTCCTTCTCCTCATCCGTCGGGGCTGCCTTCTCCGCCTCCGGGGCGTCCCCTGCTTCGGCAGCTTTGGCCGCCCGTTCAGCCGCTCTAGCGGCTCTGGCTTCTGCAGCCGCTTTGATCTTCGCCTCTTTATCCGCATCGGTCGAGGCCGCCTTCTCCGCCTCGGCTTGTTCCGCTGCAGGTGGATTCGCACCCGCGTACCCGCCCGGCGGCTCGCCCGCTCCGCCCGTTTTGGTGATTTCGGCGCCCTCTACCTTTTGCGGTTCACCGCTCATACCGGTGCCGGCTGCTTCGGGTCGATCGCGCTTTTGGTCCTCACTCATCGATTGGTCACCTGCTTACCGGTTTTCGCCTCATAGCGTATTTTCTCCTGCAGCTTGTTGATCCCGTAGATCAGCGCGGCCGGATTCGGCGGACAGCCAGGGATATAGACGTCTACCGGAACGATCTGGTCGACGCCCTTTACCACAGCATACGATTTGACGTACGGACCGCCCGCCGTCGCACAGGAACCCATCGCGATCACCCATTTCGGCTCAGGCATTTGCTCGTATAACCGGCGCAGCAGCGGCGCCATCTTCTTCGTTACCGTACCGGCAACGATCATCACATCCGATTGCCGCGGAGACGTCCGGAAAATAACGCCGAATCGGTCCAAATCATAATGCGAGCCGCCTGTGCCCATCATCTCTATCGCACAACAGGCGAGCCCAAAGGTAAGCGGCCACAGCGAGTTGCTTCTCGCCCAGCCCTTGACCTGTTCCAAAGTGGTCATGAACACCGTGCGTTCCATTTCTTGACGCTCTTCCGGAGTAATTTTTTCTAAATTGAAGTCCATTGCAGCACCTTCTTCTTCCAGGCGTAAAGTAAACCTATGATGAGCAGCGCAACGAATATACACATCTCCACAAGCGCAAACAAGCCTAATTGCTTATATGCAACGGCCCAAGGATAAAGAAATGCAGTTTCCACATCAAAAATGACGAACATCAGAGCAAACAAATAGTAGCGGATGTTAAAGCGAACTTGCCCTTCTCCTACCGGTTCGTTACCGCTTTCATACGTTGTGTATTTTTCTTCAACCGGCTTGTGCGGCCTTAATAATCGACCAATTGTAAGCGCTGCAATCGGAAGCAACACGCCTAAGAAGAGAAAAATCGCTACGACCACGTAATTGTTCATGTACATCGTGAACGAACCGCCTCCCTATGTATCATTATGCCCTTATCCGGCTCTGCGGAAACCCGGCGTCGAACTTCCGCGCTACAGCCGATGACGACTGTCTTCTCATCGCAAGGGCTTCGATCAAAAGCTTTCTTATTATTTCCACAAAAATTGTTAATATGTGCCTTTCCAATTATATCAAATGGCTTTTGGGGTGTCTAACATTTTTGAGCAATTCCAACGGTTCTCAAACCGTTTAGACACACAACATATGTTATTCCCGCAATCTAAGATTCGTTATAAAAAAATGCGAAGCCTTCGTTTCTTACACACCGGGTAGTATTCCATCATCCCTATTTTCGGATTAAAGTGAAAAAGCGAGGGAACTGTCGTTCCCCCGCTTAGCTCACATTTTTATTTTTTTCCGGAAACGTCCAGCCGGTTAACAGCTCGCTGTAAAGCCAGCTCGGCGCGTTTGAAATCGAGATTTTCTTGCTTGGCGTCTTTCAAACGCTTCTCGGCGCGTTCCTTAGCGGCTTTCGCCCGGTCGACGTCGATTTGTCCCGGCAGCTCGGCGCTTTCCGCCAGTATAACCACCTTATCCTTGCGCACTTCCATAAAACCGCCGTTCACCGCGAGGATTTCGTCTTTCGACCCTTGCTTCTTTACGGTAATCGGTGCGATTTTGAGCGGAGTGACCAGCGGAATGTGATTCGGCAGAATACCAAGCTCTCCTTCGACTCCCTTTACGATAATCATGTTCACCTCTTCGGCGTACACTTTACGCTCAGGAGTTACGATTTCCAGCAGGAATGTGCTCACTTGGATTCCCCTCCTAAGGGTTTTCGTCAGAAAACCGCTTCGTAAGCAATAACTAAGGACATTCGGCAGAATGTCACCTCGTAAGCCTCATGTATACCTATGCCCGCCCCCAGACGGGAGTGGGCATAGGCACGATGTTTCAATTACAGTGTTTTTGCTTTTTCGACCGCGTCTTCGATCGTACCGACGTTATGGAACGCCGGCTCCGGAAGATGGTCGTATTGGCCGTCCAAGATTGCACGGAAGCTGCGGATCGTGTCTTTAACCGGAACGTATAAGCCCGGGATCCCGTTAAACGCCTCGGCCACGTGAAGCGGCTGAGACAAGAACAGGCGCAAGCGACGAGCGCGGTGTACGACCAATTTGTCCTCATCGGACAACTCGTCCATACCCAAGATCGCGATGATATCGAGAAGCTCTTTATAGCGCTGCAAAATTTGTTTTACGCCTTGCGATACCGCGTAGTGCTCTTCGCCAAGAATTTCCGGCGTCAAGATACGGGAAGAAGAAGCCAGCGGGTCAACGGCTGGGAAAATACCCGCTGCCGCGATGCTGCGCTCCAAGTTCGTCGTTGCATCCAAGTGGGCAAATGCCGTTGCCGGAGCCGGGTCGGTATAGTCGTCCGCCGGAACGTAGATCGCTTGGATGGAAGTAACAGAACCTTTTTTGGTCGAGGTGATCCGCTCTTGCAATTGACCCATCTCGGTTGCCAGCGTCGGCTGGTAACCTACCGCGGATGGCATACGGCCCAGCAAGGCCGAAACCTCGGAACCCGCTTGAGTAAAGCGGAAGATGTTGTCGATAAACAGAAGAACGTCACGGCCTTCCTCGTCACGGAAATACTCCGCCATGGTCAAGCCGGACAAGGCTACGCGAAGACGCGCACCCGGCGGCTCGTTCATTTGGCCGAATACCATCGCCGTTTTCGAAATAACGCCGGATTCCTTCATCTCGTGGTAAAGGTCATTACCTTCACGAGTTCTCTCGCCTACGCCGGCGAATACGGAGATACCGCCGTGCTCTTGCGCGATGTTATGAATCAACTCTTGCATTGTTACGGTTTTACCTACACCGGCACCACCGAAGAGACCGATTTTACCACCCTTGGCATAAGGAGCCATCAGGTCGATAACTTTAATCCCCGTTTCCAGGATTTCGGCTTTCGTCGACAAATTGTCGAATGCAGGAGCCGATTTGTGGATCGGGCTCGTCAGTGTACGGTCTACGGTAGCATTTCCGTCGATCGGCTCACCCAGTACATTAAACACGCGGCCGAGCGTAGCCGGCCCTACAGGTACGGAAATCGCAGCGCCGGTATCGACAGCTTCCGCACCGCGAACCAATCCGTCCGTGGAAGACATCGCAACGCAGCGAACCATGTTGTCGCCAAGGTGAACAGCCGCTTCAACCGTCAGGCTAATGTCTTGCCCGCCGTTGTCTTGCGCTTTTGTTTCAATTCGAATTGCATTAAGAATCTCAGGGAGGTGCCCACGCTCGAACTCGATGTCGACGACCGGCCCTGTGATATTCACAACGCGCCCCTTGCTCATGTTTTCCCTCCTCCAGGTTTTTGCTGTAAGCAAAAACCGCATCGTAAGCATTAACTCTGTTTTGCCTCAGCAAAACGACTTCGTAAGCATTTCTTGAACCTATTTCAAGCTTTGCCCAGCAAAGCCTTCGTCTTATTTACACCGCTTAACTGCTTGCGTTCGCGCCTGCGACGATCTCGGAAATCTCCTGCGTGATCGAAGCTTGACGCGCCCGGTTGTAAGCAAGCGTGTACGTGCTGATCATCTTCGTTGCGTTTTTGGTCGCGCTGTTCATAGCCGACATCCGCGCACCGAACTCACTTGCTTTTCCTTCCAGAACCGCACTGTAAATAAGCGTTTCAGCATACTTAGGAAGCAGAACTTCCAGTACGCCTTCCGGCGACGGTTCATACTCGTAACTGGCCGTCGTCGTTCCGGACACGTCATCCAAAGGCAGGAGACGCTTAATCGTCGGAATTTGGGTCATTGCGTTCTTGAACTGGTTATACACCAGGAACAACTGGTCGTATTCACCCTGCTCGAATTTCGCAACGGCTGCGTATGCGATCGACTTAATGTCCGCGAAGCTCGGCAAATCCGGAACTCCGGTGACTTCATCCGTGATCGGCATATTCCGTTTCTTGAAGAAGTCGCGACCTTTACGGCCGATGACGAAAATGGTGTATTCGTCCGTCGACTTGTGGTTCTCGCGAATTTCGGAGGCCACTTTACGCAATACGTTCGCATTATAACCACCGGCAAGCCCGCGGTCCGATGTGATGACCAGATAGCCGGTCTTTTTCACTTCACGGGTTTGCAGCATCGGGTGCTTCACACCCTTGGTGCCTGCAGCGATGCTTCCGACCACTTCCTTCAGCTTATCCGCGTAAGGTCGTGCGGATTCGGCCGATTGCTGCGCTCTTCTCAAGTTCGCAGCCGCCACCATTTCCATCGCCCGGGTGATTTGCTTCGTATTTTGTGTGGATTTGATTTGACGCTTAATCTCGCGCATTCCTTTTGCCATACTTGCTCACCTCTCTTTCGAGGCCCTTCCCGGCGAGGAAGAGGCACCTGGCGTTGTCGCCTTGGATGGTCATTCACCGGGAGGAGAAGCCTGCTGTAGAAAAGATTGATTCCAAGCTTGCCGTACTATCGTTTATGCCGAAGGAGCAAATCCTTTTTTGAATTGTTGGATCGCTTCCGACAATGCTTTTTCATTATCCGCAGTCAAGTCTTTCGTGTCGCGGATGCTGTTCAAAATTTCCGCACGGCTGGAATCGAGGAAAGAAAGGAATTCTTCTTCGAAACGACGTACGTCTTGAACCGGAATATCGTCCAGGTGGCCTTTAACAACCGTGTATAAGGACGCTACTTGTCTTTCGAGCGTCAACGGTTGGTTTACGCCTTGTTTCAAAATTTCCAGCGTACGAACACCACGGTTCAAGCGAGTTTGCGTCGCTTTATCGAGGTCCGATCCGAACTGAGCGAACGCCGCGAGCTCACGGTATTGAGCCAAGTCGACACGGAGTGTACCGGCAACTTTTTTCATCGCTTTCGTTTGAGCGGAACCCCCTACCCGGGAAACCGAGATACCGACGTTAACCGCCGGACGTTGGCCGGAGTAGAACAAGTCGGATTCAAGGAAGATCTGTCCGTCCGTGATCGAGATCACGTTCGTCGGAATGTAAGCGGAGACGTCGCCCGCTTGCGTTTCGATGAACGGCAGCGCGGTCAAGGAACCTCCGCCCAGCTCGTCGCTCAATTTCGCAGCGCGCTCCAGCAAACGGGAGTGCAAGTAGAACACGTCGCCTGGATATGCTTCCCGGCCCGGAGGACGGCGAAGCAGCAAGGACAGCTCACGGTAGGCAGCCGCTTGTTTAGTCAAGTCGTCGTATACGATCAGGACGTGCTCGCCTTTGTACATGAAGTATTCACCCATCGCGCAGCCCGCATAAGGAGCAAGCCACAGCATCGGGGATGGCTCGGAAGCCGAAGCCGTAACGACGATCGTGTAATCGAGAGCGCCTGCTTTACGCAATTGCTCGACAACGCCGACAACCGTCGATTGTTTTTGACCGATAGCAACGTAGATACATTTCACGCCGTTGCCTTTTTGGTTGATGATCGTATCGATCGCGATCGACGTTTTACCGGTTTGACGGTCCCCGATGATCAACTCGCGCTGACCGCGGCCGACAGGAATCATCGCGTCGATAGCTTTAATACCGGTTTGCATAGGCTCATGAACCGATTTACGGGCCATAACGCCTGGTGCCGGAGATTCAACCGGACGGAAAGTCGTCGTTTCGATTGGACCTCTGCCGTCAACCGGTTGACCAAGTGCGTTCACGACGCGGCCGAGAAGCGCCTCGCCTACCGGAACCTCCATGATCCTGCCGGTACGTTTCACCGGATCGCCTTCACGGATATCCGTGTAAGGTCCGAGAATAACGATACCGACGTTGCTTTCCTCAAGGTTAAAGGCATAGCCCAGAACCCCGTTGGAAAACTCGAGCAGCTCACCTGCCATGACGTTCTCCAAGCCGTGTGCGCGGGCGATACCGTCACCGACCTGAATGACTGTACCAACGTCAACGACTTGAATTTCCGATTTATAGTTCTCAATCTGTTGTTTAATCAATGTGCTGATTTCTTCAGGTTTGATACTCAACGATCCTCACCCCTATCTACAGTGCTTGAGATTGATTCAAGGTTCTTTCCAAACGCTTGAGCTTGCCGGACAAGCTGCCGTCGTACAGACGGTCGCCGACGCGGATTTGAAGGCCGCCTAGCAAGCTTTTATCAATAACCGATTCCACGCGGATTTGTTTGCTTGTCAATGTGGAAAATGTGCTGGCTACTTGCTGAAGTTCCTGCTCGGATAAAGCAACCGGCGTATAAACGATCGCGCGCGCTTGTCCCAGCGATTCATTCGCAATGGCCGAATAATAATCGACCAAGGCTTCGAGCAGCTCCTCACGGCCTTTGTCGACAAGAAGCATAAGCGTGTTCAAAACCGTCTCCGACAATTGAGCGCCGAATACTTGTTGAAGGATCTCGTTCTTGGCCGAAGCGGCAAGCCCCGGATGAACGATCAGCTTGTAGAAGTCTTCATTGCTGCGCAGAGCCGAAACAACAGCCTGCAGCTCTTCTTCAATTGGACTGATGCGATTTTGGTCGCGGGCGATTTCGAACAAGGCCTTTGCATACCTTTTGGCTACAACAGTATCCTTGCTCATTGCTTGCCCCCTACTTCTTTCAGATAGTGTTCAACCAGCTCTTCTTGCGATTTCTCATCGATTTGCTTCTCAATAATTTTGGAAGCGATGAGAACGGACATCGCGCTGACTTCATTTCTCAAAGAAGCAACAGCTTTATTTTTCTCCGTCTCGATATCACGGACAGCCTCTTCTTTCAAACGAACCGCTTCCTCTTTCGCTTGATCGATAATGTCCTGACTTTGTTTATTGCTCATCGCGCGGGCTTGCTCCAGAATAGTCTGGGCTTCCTTACGCACGTTCTGCATAGCTTCTTTTTGCTCCGCAAGCAAGCTTTCGGCCGCTTTGCGGTCTTGCTCCGTTTTCGAAATTTGCTCAGCGACGATGCGTCTGCGCTCTTCCATAATCCCGAACAAAGGTCCGAAGGCGTACTTATTGAGGAGCCAGTAGAGCACCACAAATGCTATGATCGCAAACACGAACGATTCCCAATGCCAACTCATCTATGCCACTCCTTTCAGTCATTTTAGGCAAAACGAAGGCGTGGATGGCTCAGGCCTTCCGCGCCAAACCTAATCGTCATGGAATTAAGCACCGAAGAAGATCAGGAATCCGAGTACGACGCCGATGATCGGAACAACCTCTACGATACCGACCCCGATAAACATCGTTGTTTGCAACGTACCGCGCAATTCAGGCTGACGGGAGATCCCTTCAACTGTTTTGCTTACGATCATACCGTTACCGATACCTGCGCCAAGTGCACCCAAACCGATTGCTAATGCTGCTGCCAAAAATTCCATTTTAAAATCCTCCTCAATAATTTTGTTTTTATAGTTTCATGCTAGTGGCTATCGTGACTCTCGTCGTGAACGGTAGCCTGCGAAATGTAAACCATGGTGAGAATAGTGAACAGGAACGCTTGAATGGCTCCGACGAAAATACTGAAGCCTTGCCATGCCATCAAGAGCGGCGTTCCGGCAATACCTGCCATCAAAATCGTGGCAATCAACACCTCGCCCGCAAAAATGTTCGCGTACAAACGCAAACCGAGCGTAAGGGGCTTGGAAATCTCTTTGATAACGTTAAGCGGGAAGAAGAACCAGAACGGCTCGAAATAGTGTTTCAGGTAATGCTTGGTGTTCTGTTTCAATCCCAAATAATGAATCAGGAAGAACACGATGATCGCCAAGCCGAAGGTAACGGAGACATCCGCTGTAGGTGACTTCCACCAAGCCAGTTCGTATCCGTGCCCGCCATGCGCATTATGAATCATTTCCTCTGTAATGATCGGATAGCCTAGAAAAGATAATGGCTCCGTATAAGAGAAAACAAGACCGAACGGCAGTCCAAGCAGGTTGGATACAAATATGAACATAATGATCGTCATCCCAAGCGCAACGTAAGGCTTCACTCGGTTTAAAGGCATCGTGCTCGCTATAATGCCATGCACGAATTCAATGACCCATTCCATGAAATTTTGCATTTTGGACGGATTTGTTACGGATAAATTTCTCACAGACAAACGCGCCAAGATGAACACAATCAAGCAGGAGACGATAATCCCCAGAAACGTGGAGAGGTCGATATTTAACCCGCCAATTTGCCACACCGGAAAATGATGCATCTGATATTTTCCTCCTTTCCAAGAATTTCATGATTATTTTTTAATAAAAAGATAACCCATCAGGAGTGTTGCCAATTGGACCGAAAATAATCCAGCGATGGTGAATACGAGATTGAACTGCGGGTATTTCACGGCGATCATGACGGCCAGAAGAGCTACGCACATCCGGGAAAGCGTCCCGAGGTTCACGCGCTTTCTTCCTTCCTGCTGGGTGAGCTTGGACAACGTTTCGATCTTCAGGATCAGCAGCCAGGCGTTAGTCAGGCTGGCCAATGTTCCGAGGATGAATCCGGAAGCGTACGTCCGGTACGCAGGCAAAAAGGCCCAGACAAGCAGCAGGGCGGAAATCATGAATAAGGCGATGCGGGCGATTACTTTCAACTGGTCCTTCATGTCTCTACGGCTTATCCTCCAGAAACTTTTTCACAACCAGTATGGACGTCAGGATTCCAACCGCGAACCCGACCAGCACCCCGCCGATAACCCAAGCTTTCAGACTGCCTAGATGTGTTCCGGTCCAGCTCCCAACCCAATAACCGGCTGCCGTACAAAAAACAACATCAACTCCCAGAGCGCTGACGAGCGCAGCGGCACGCCATGGATTGTCATTGGAATTTTGCCGTTTCATAACCCTTCCTTTTGGACGTGCGCCGGAAAAGACTCCTGCCTGCGGCCGTCCCATAGGATTGCAACCGTTCACACAGCTACACACTGAGCCGGTTGGTCGATCGACTCGTAACTCTAACCCAAATCCTAGTTTATTTTATCTAAGTAAAGTGATCTTTGTCAATTGGACAAGTTTGCTTATCATCTATGACATAAATCACAAAAAGCCCGATAGAACAAGGGTTTTCGGCATTTCAAACCAAACAGTGCAACTGTATGCTGTATCGTTTGTCATCAGATTGTCACGGTTGGAAAGTTTGCGGCCTTTCAGAGCGCTGTCCGAAGTGATATAAAATCGCTTCGACGATGCGTCCGGACGCTTTGCCGTCGCCATACGGATTCGCCGAACGGCTCATGCGATCGTACAGGTCCGCATTGCTCAGCAGTGCTTTAGTCCGTTCGTACACGTTCGTCTCATCCGTACCGACCAGCTCGAGCGTTCCCGCCTCGATGCCCTCCGGACGCTCGGTCGTCTCCCGCAGCACAAGGACAGGCACGCCGAAAGAAGGCGCTTCTTCCTGTAAGCCGCCGGAGTCCGTCAAGATCAGATGCGCGTGCGGATAAAAATTGTGGAACTCGAACACGTCGAGCGGTTCAATCAGTTTGATCCGGTCATGACCGCTGAGCAGCTCGTAGGCCGGTTCCTTCACGGCCGGGCTCGGATGCACCGGATATACGATCGCGATGTCGTCGAACTCGTCGGCGATGCGCCTTATTGCGCGGAATACCTGACGGTGCGGCTCTCCCTGCGATTCCCGGCGATGCGCCGTCATCAGCACAAGACGCTTGCCGGCCGCCCAATCGAGCACAGGATGCGCAAATTGTTCCCGCACCGTGTATTGGAACACGTCCGTCACCGTGTTTCCGGTAATATGAATCCGATCCTCCGGCTTGTTCTCCTTCCGCAAGTTGCCCGCAGACCAGCCGGTCGGCGCAAAGTGCAGATCGGCCAGCACGCCGGTCAACTGCCGGTTCATTTCCTCCGGATAAGGAGACAGCTTGTTCCAGGTACGCAGACCTGCTTCCACGTGGCCGACTTGAATTTGATGCAGGAACGCCGCATAACTCGCAAGGAAGGTGGTCAGCGTATCGCCGTGAACGAGAATCATATCGGGCTTCTCTTGCTTGAACACCGGATCAAGCCCTTGCAGCACCCGGATTGTAATCTCGTTCAATGTCTGACGATCCTTCATGACATCCAGATCGTAGTTCGGTTTAATATTGAAAATGTCGAGCACCTGGTCAAGCATTTGCCGATGCTGCGCTGTTACGCAAACAAGCGACTCGATCTGCTCCGAATGCTTCTCCAGCTCCTTCACCAGCGGAGCCATCTTAATCGCTTCGGGTCTAGTCCCGAAAATCGTAATGATTTTCGTCTTTTTCATGGATACGGCTTCCCCTTTCCCCACCGAAAATTATTTCGTGCCGAATAAACGGTCCCCGGCATCCCCTAAACCGGGCACGATATACCCGTGATCATTCAAATAATCGTCAATGGCCGCCACATAGAGGTCGACATCGGGATGCGCTTGCTGCACGGCTTGAACGCCCTCCGGCGCGGCAATCAGGCACATCAGCTTTATCTGGGTGCAGCCCCGGTTCTTGAGCGCCGTCAGCGCCGCATTGGCCGATCCCCCCGTAGCGAGCATCGGGTCGATCACGATAAGCTCCCGCTCCTGAACGTCGGTCGGCAGCTTCGCGTAATATTCGACCGGCTCGAGTGTATCCGGGTCGCGATACAAACCGATATGCCCGACTTTCGCAGCCGGCACAAGCTTCAGGATACCATCCACCATGCCGAGTCCGGCACGCAGGATAGGAATCAATCCCAGCATCCGCCCGGAGATGACACGGCCCTCTGCCGTAGTCACTGGCGTACGCACCTCAACCTTTTCAAGCGGAATATCTCTCGTTATCTCATAAGCCATCAAAGTCGCCACTTCGTCTACAAGCTCTCGAAAATCTTTCGTCGTTGTGTTCTCATCCCGAATATACGTTAATTTGTGCTGAATGAGCGGATGATCGCAAACGAATACTTTTCCCATGCCTAAGCTTCCCCCTAAAACGCTAAAAATGCGCGACAAACCGCTTTTTATAAGCTTTTTTCGCCAAATCTCGTCTATTATACCACAAGTGCATGAACTTATCCCAACTGTCGTAAAAAATATACATTTGCCCCGAATTTGATCCACGTGGAACAGTTGTACGTGTTGGTTTGCCCGCTTGACGACAGCTTCCCGAATAGGCAGTATTATGACATACCACCCAAGTATTAGGAAGCAGGTGTCCCTATGGAATTATTGAAAAAGATCGGCTTGTCCGATTTGGAATCCCGCTGCTATTTGACGCTTCATGAACAATCGAAGCTATCCGGCTATGAAGTGGCGAAACGCGTGTCGGTCTCCCGTACGAACGTGTATGCGGCTTTGCGTTCTTTAATTGACAAAGGGGCATGCCGCATGATCGAAGGGGATCCGGTCCGGTACGACGCCGTACCGATCCAGCAGCTGGTCGGTCATCTGCGGCTGGAGTTCGAGCAAGCGGCAGACAGCTTGGTTCATCAGCTGCGGACTCCGCCGAGAACGGCCCCGTCCTTCTACAATTGGGAAGGCGGAGACGCGCTGGAGCAAGCGGCGCGAAGAATGACGGCCAACGCCCGGGCCTCCGTCATCGTCGAAATCGGGTCCGAAGACTTGCCGCGCCTGGAAGATGCGCTCGTCTACGCCGAGAACAAAGGCGTTCGCGTCATCTTGATGTCGTTCGGCGAGGTGAATACCCGCCTGAAGCATGTGCTCGTCCATAGGCGGTTCGATGAGCCTGCATCCGAGCAGCCTCGTAAATTTACCATGTTGTTCGACCATCGGTACGCGCTGCTCGGAAGCTTCGGAGGACCGATGAAGCCGAGTGCGCTTGAGACCGATCACCCCGCCGTCGTTGAAACGCTGACGAACGCCTATCACCACAACGTGCTGATGCTGAGAATCGAGGCCGACTTCGGTCCTCAGCTTGCAGCCAAATACGGCGACAATTATAAGAAGCTGGAGGCCGGTTCGTAAAGAGAGGCGCTGCAAGTGTGCGCATAGTTCCTCTGGTTGCCGGGAGAAGCCGAGAACTACGCCAGAGCAGGCATCCGATTCCCGCTGCGGCATAAATGGCAAAAAATAAAGACCGACGCTCGCGGACAGACGAGAATCGGTCTTTATTGGGCAGGCCGGATAACGGCCCCGTGCGTATTCGCTTAGTAGCTCAAGCCCGGATACAGCGGGAATTGGGCTGTCAAATCCTTCACCATGCCGCGAACTCGGTCGTGTACGGCGGCGTCGGTTGGGTTTTTCAAAGTCAATGCGATAATCTTCGCGATCGTCTTCATCGCTTCTTGATCCATGCCGCGGGAAGTCGCCGCCGGCGTACCGATGCGGATACCGCTGGTGACGAACGGGCTGGTCGGGTCGAACGGAATCGCGTTCTTGTTGCATGTCACGCCGACTTCGTCGAGCAGGTGCTCGGCGTCTTTACCCGAGATGTTCAAGCTGCGCAGGTCGATCAGCATCAAGTGATTGTCCGTACCGCCGGACACGAGGTTGATGCCTTCGGCAAGCAAGCCTTCAGACAACACTTTGGCGTTGTTCACGACGTTCTGCGCGTAAGTCGTGAATTCCGGCTGCAGCGCTTCGCCGAGCGCTACCGCTTTCGACGCGATGACGTGCATCAAAGGACCGCCTTGCGTGCCCGGGAACACAGCCTTATCGATCGCCGCCGCCCACGGCTTGCGGCACAGAATCAAGCCGCCCCGAGGACCGCGGAGCGTCTTGTGCGTCGTCGTCGTCACGAAGTGCGCATGCGGCACCGGATTCGGGTGCAGGCCTGCCGCCACGAGACCGGCAATGTGCGCCATGTCAACCATGAACAGCGCGCCTACATCGTTCGCGATTTGCGCAAGCACTTCAAAGTCGATCGTACGCGGATACGCGCTGGCGCCCGCTACGATCAGACGAGGCTTATGTTTGAACGCCGCTTTGCGGACGTCGTCGTAGTCAATGCGGGAATCTTTCTCCGAAACGCCATACGCCACGAAGTTATACAAAATGCCGGAGGCATTCACCGGGCTGCCGTGCGTCAAGTGACCGCCATGCGCAAGGTTCATGCCGAGAACCGTGTCGCCGGGTTGAAGAGCCGCCAGGTATACGGCCATGTTGGCTTGCGCGCCGGAGTGCGGCTGGACGTTAGCGTGCTCGGCGCCGAACAGCTCTTTCGCGCGGTCGCGGGCGATATCTTCAACGATATCGACGTACTCGCAGCCGCCGTAGTACCGCTTGTTCGGGTAGCCTTCCGCATATTTGTTCGTCAATACGGTACCCATCGCTTCCAGCACCGCTTGGCTCACGAAGTTCTCGGAAGCGATCAGCTCGATTTTATCGCGCTGACGGCCGAGCTCCAGATTCATTGCTTCGACGATTTTCGGATCTTGTTTACGTAAAAAGTCCATGATAAGGTTCCTCCCGTTGATGTCAGATATAAATTCAGAGTCGTTTCTCAACTTTATTCGCAGGTTTCATTCGCAGGCTGCTGCATATCCGCCGCATACACCGCTCTGGCGCCCCCGATCAGCTTCGGACGGGTGAACGCCGCCTGCACGAACGCTTCGCCGATCCGCCGCACCGACGGCTTGAACGGAACCGCCACCCGCTTCAGGTGCATCCCGATCAATGTCCCGCCGATATCGAGGCCCGCGTGCGCCTGCACCGTCTCGACGACCACGGCAGACCGTAAATGCCGATAAGCATAAGCAGCCATCGACCCGCCGGCTTTCGGCACCGGCACGACGCTTACCTGCTCGAAGCCGTACCGCTCCATCGCCTCGCGCTCCAAGACGAGCGCCCGGTTCAAATGCTCGCAGCACTGATACACCGGATAAAACCCGGCGTCCGCCCGCACGGCTTCCACCGCCTCGTACAACTGTCGGGCCACCGCTTCGCTCCCCGACGTTCCGATATGCCGTCCGAGCACCTCGCTCGTGCTTGTCCCGATAACCAAGAGCCGTCCGGGCTCGAGGTGTCCTGCCGCGGCAAGCTCGCGCAGGATCGTCTCCGCTTGCGAGCGGACCATCGTCAGATCCGGAGCAACCGCGGAAGCATCTTGTCCGATATTGGGAATGTTCATGTCGCGCCCCTCTCTCCGGTTACGGATGCAGCGCGTATTTATCTTCAAGCGCCTTCACTTTGCCGACGCGGTTCTTATGACGTTCTCCATTGGAAAATTCGGTTTCCAGCCAAATTTTCACAATCTCTAGGGCAACCCCCGGGCCGATCACGCGTTCGCCCATTGCTAACACGTTGGAATCGTTATGCTCCCGCGTCGCTTTCGCCGAGAACAAATCATGTACAAGCGCACAGCGGATGCCGGGCACCTTATTCGCCGCAATGGTCATCCCGATGCCGGTGCCGCAGATCAGAATCCCTCTGTCCGCTTTCCCCGACACCACGTCGTCGCAGACCGGAATCGCATAATCGGGATAATCGACAGAATCGGAACAATCGCAGCCGTAGTCGATGACCTCGTGACCCAATTGTTCAATGAACGGCTTGATCACATCCTTCAACCGATACCCGCCGTGATCCGCACCCATTGCAATTTTCATCTCTCTCGCCCTCCTCGCTATTGTCCATTTCATTATAACTCAAAACGCGACGGCAAAAAAACGAAAAAAGAGCATGACACAACGCGAGATATCCCGCGTGATGCTGCTCTTTGCCCAGGCGACCGGCCGTATATCCCGATGCTCCACCGTGGTTGAATCCACTTGTCGCCAGTTACACCGGGTCTGATGTTGTTACAATTATCATAGCCCATTCCGCGATGGCTGTAAAGCCTAACTTGTTACGGCTTCGAATCGTAGAGCGGACCGGCGGTTAGCGGTTCGCCCGCAGCTTCGCCGCCAGCTTGATTAAGCATTCCTCTATCTCTTGGGCTGCGCTCTGATACATCCGAAGCGAGCCGCCATACGGGTCAGCGATGTCGTGCGAAGGCACCTCTTGCTGCAGTTCCTCGATACGGCGGCGCTCCTCGTCGGTCACCGGCTCGGACAACGCCTGCTTCAGCTGAACCTCTGTCAGCAGCGTTTCGATTTCCGCGATTTTGACCGCTGCTCCCGCGTCATCCTGCACATATTCTTTCAGCGTATACACCTTATCGACCGCTTCCGGGTACAGCTGGATCGTATGTCTTTTATGGCTGGAGGTCATCGTTAACACCAAATCGGCCCAATCGACCAGCGATTGTGACAGAAGCGTCGATTCCGACGGCCCGCTGCTGCCCTTCATGGAAAGCACGGATGCGGCATGATCGGAGATCGGCGTTCCCGGGTACGCCGACACGCCGGCCGAGCGAACCTCGATGTCGGACAACCCCGCTTCCGCCAATATGCTGCGCATGATCCCCTCCGCCATCGGACTGCGGCACGTATTGCCTGTACATACGAACAAAATCCGGTTCATCTTCTCTCCCCGCTTTCTTCATCCATTATGATAAGAATGGTCCTGCCTTTCTTAGTTTACCTCAAAATCGCCCAATTATGGATAACTAGGCGCTTAGAACAAAAAATGAATGCCAAAGGCGAGCAAGATGACGCCGCCCAGCGCCTCGCCGTATTCGCCTGTCCACTCGCCTACGCGCCGGCCGAGCAGCAATCCGGCGATCGACATGAGACCGCCGGCGGCGCCGAACATCAGCACCGTCATCATCACGTCTCCGGCAAACATCCCCAGCGACACGCCCACGGAGAACGAATCGATGCTAACGCTGAAGGCGAACAGCATCAATCCCCAAAAGTTCCGGTGGTTGTGGCCCCGCGTTTCATTCGACTGCAGCGCGCTGTACACCATATGTGCGCCAAGGAGCACCAGCAGGAGACCGCCGCCTACCGTCGCCACTTTCCCGAGCAGCACGCTCAAGTAACCGCCTGTCCACATGCCGGCCAGCGGCATGACCATATGAAAGAGCGCGGTCACGACACTGATTTTCAATACATCCAGCTTGCGGATGCCTCTCATCCCAATGCCGAGGCCAAGCGATAGCGCATCCAATCCGAGGGCCAGCGCCAGTAAGCCGGTGGACACGAGTTGTCCCCAATACAGCGGTGCTGCCAAATCCATGCCTTCTACCTCCCTGTCCCACTCCTAACCAACCTATGCGGGACAAGGGGGAAACATGTCTTCCTGCAGGAAGCATCATGATCCTTACACTTGTAAAATGCGGCCGCTTGCGGCTTTACGCAGGCGGTTCATGACTGCGGCGCCAATCCCTTCCTCGGGACAAGCCTCCGCCACGATGAACGTGGCGTCCGCCTCGTCGAACGAACGGAGCGCCGCGTACAGCTCCCGCCCGACCGACGCCAGGTCGGAGAGGCGGCCGCACACGGCCGCATGGTCGGCCTGCACGGCATCCGCGTGCTCGGCGAAGACGAGCGCGCCCGTGCGTTCGCCGCGAGCGCGCGCCGCCTCCAGCTCGCGCCGCATGCGCGCGAGCACCTGCTGCCGATCGGCGCCCTGCACGATCGTGAGCTGTCCACGCGGCGCGTAGTGGGCATATTTCATGCCCGGCGCCCGCGGCGTCTCTTGGGCGGTGGGCGCCTCCACCGCCTCCACGAGGCGCACGCCCGCAGGCAGCGCGCGGCGAAGCTCGCCGGCGGTGACGCCGCCCGGACGCAGTACGTGCAGCGCGTCGCCCGCCAGCTCGACGACGGTGGACTCAAGGCCGACGCCTGCGGTGCCGCCGTCCACGACGCCGTCGATGCGCCCGTCCAAGTCGCGCAGCACGTGCGCCGCTTGCGTCGGACTCGGGCGCCCGGAGCGGTTCGCGCTCGGCGCGGCGACCGGGCAGCCGGCGGCGGCGATGAGCGCAAGCGCGACCGGATGGTCGGGCATGCGCACGCCCACGCTGGACAGCCCGGCGGTGACGAGCGGCGACAGCACGCCCGGGCGTGCCGGCAGCACGATCGTGAGCGGCCCCGGCCAGAACGCGTCCATCAACCGCAAAACGGCCTCCTCCGGCGGAGCGGTCAGCTCGGCCAGTTGAGACCTGTCGGCGATATGCACAATCAGCGGATTGTCAGACGGTCGGCCCTTGGCGGCAAAGATAGCGGACACGGCCTCCGTATTGCGCGCATCCGCACCGAGCCCGTAGACCGTTTCCGTCGGAAACGCCACCGTTCGCCCGGTCCGCAGCCAGGACGCCGCTTCCTGCAGCGCCTGCGCGGCCGGCTGCGCCGCATCCGTCTTCCATATCTTCGTCTCCATCATCGAATTCCATCCTCCCGATGTAACCTGCACCCCGTATTAAGCAAACAGCGACGCGACTTTCTTCATCATATCCCAGAGGAAAAATCGGACTTCCGGCTTAGCGCTTTCTGTGGTTTCCGCGGTTTCCGCCGCTTGCTGAGTCGCGTCCGCGTTCTGCTTTGCAGCAGCATCCGTTTTGGAAGCTTTCGCGGCTTCTTTCCCTGCGCTTTTCCCTTTTTCCGCACCGGCGGCTTCGGACTTGCTCGCGCTCATCTTGTCCTTCTGTTCCGGTTCGTCGTCAAACGCTGCCGCATGGGCTTTATTTTGTTTCTTGACGACCATCTCCGAATCGACGAAGCAAAGCGGCGGGAACAGCACGCACCACCAATTTTGCCCGGCGGCGGCGCCGATCGATATGCGCAGCGCCTCGTAATCGCCGGCCGGATATACTTGATTGCCGTACATTTTCGTCGGGAACGGGACGAGCCCAAGCTCCACCTGATACGTATAGTCAAAGCCGTTCTGCTGCAGCGTCTCACGGACTACCGCTCCCAGCTCCGGCAAGTGCTTGCGAATGGTTTCGCGCGCCGCCTCCAGGCCGTCGGGTTGTTGAACCCAGCCGGACATCTCCGCAATAACGGCGTCACGGACCTCGCGTTTGATCCATTGGTCGGCAGGCGCATCGGAATTGGCCAGGATGCGCAGGCGGATCGACTCCGCCGGGATGACGCTTGCGCCCGCTTCATCAGCTTTAGACGCCGTGAAGAGCATCGCATTCGCGCGGCTCGACTCCCAGCACATCAGAAGCATCAACAAAGCGAACCCCACATACGCATACCGTTTCCACGCAAACCGTTTGACCATTTCGATCGCCGCCTCTCTCATACTCCAAGCCTGAACCGCTAGCAACTTCGAATCTATCGAATCTAGTTTCTAGTGTTTCCGGCTTTAAGAGAGTCTAAACGTGGCGATCCGTTATATTTTATCGTTACTTCCGATACGCGATGACGTGCCGTTCAATGCCGGCCAAGTCGGGAACGACATACAAGTCGTCCCAATCGCCGGCCTGTTCGAGCAGCCCCCGGACCGCTTGCGCTTGCCCGAAGCCGACTTCAAAGCCGACCAGCCGCGGCAAGGCAACGAGCTCGGCCAGCTGGGCCGTCATCCGCCTGTACAGCACGAGACCGTCCTCCCCGCCGTACAGCGCGGTTCGAGGTTCGTACAGCCTGACTTCCGGCTGCAGACCCGGTTCGTCTGCTTCCGGAATGTACGGCGGATTGGACACGAGAATGTCGATCCGTTCACGGCGCTCGATCCACGGACGCAATAGATCTCCTTCGGCGAACGTAACTCTTTCGCCGACGCCGAGACGAAGCGCATTGCTCCGGGCAACGGCAAGCGCCTCCGGCGACAGATCGGATGCCAGCACACGCCATTCGGCGCAAGCTGCGGCTAAAGTCAAGGCAATGGCTCCGCTTCCCGTCCCGATATCGCATACAGTCGGTCGGTGGCGGACGGCCTCTCGCTCCTCTGCCCCGTCTGCATGCCTCAACAAGCCTGTCCCGCTATCCACGGCCTCCGCACTCCAAAGCAACCGTCCGAGACGCAGCACCTCCTCGACGAGCAGTTCCGTCTCCGGTCGCGGAATGAGCACCGCAGGCGTTACTTCGAAAGCATGCCCATAAAACTCCTGCTCCCCGATTATATATTGCACCGGTTCGCCGGCCGCTTTCCGCTCCAGAAGCGCCTTCCAATTTCCTAATTGTTCCACGGGGAACTTTTCTCCCCATCGGAGCAGCATACCGCTGCGGCTTTCCCCGAGCACATGCTCAAGCAGACGTTCAGCGTTCGCTTCCGGATCCCGCACCCCGTGCCGCCGCAAAAAAGAAGAAGCCTCCGAGTAGGCTTCACGTATCGTCAAACGCCGTTCCTCAAGCACCGGCGTACTCTCCTTTTTCCATCTGATCCGTTTGCGCCGCAATCGTAAGCGCCGAAACGATCTCTTCCATATCGCCGTTCAATACGGCGTCCAGCCGGTGCAGCGTCAAGCCGATCCGATGATCGGTCACGCGGCTTTGCGGGAAGTTGTACGTGCGAATCCGCTCCGAACGGTCGCCGGTGCCGACCTTGCTTTTCCGCTCCGCGCCGTACTTCTCCATCTCTTCCTGCTGCATCTTGTCATAGATACGGGCGCGCAGCACTTGCAGCGCCTTCTCTTTGTTCGAGTTTTGCGACTTGCCGTCCTGGCAGGTCGCTACGATGCCCGTAGGGATATGCGTGACGCGAACGGCCGACTTCGTCGTATTGACGGATTGTCCGCCCGCTCCGCTCGAACAGAACGTATCGACGCGAATGTCGTTATCGTGAATCTCGATGTCGAAATCTTCCATCTCCGGCATCACCGCAACCGTCGACGTCGACGTATGAATGCGTCCACCGGACTCTGTTGCCGGTATGCGCTGTACCCGGTGTGCGCCGCTCTCGAACTTCAGTTTGCTGTAAGCGCCCTTCCCGTTCACGAGGAAAATAATCTCTTTGAACCCGCCGAGATCGTTCATGTTCACATCCAGCACTTCCGTCCGCCAGCCTTGCGCGTCCGCGAATTTGGTATACATCCGATACAAATCGGCTGCGAACAAAGCCGCTTCATCGCCGCCGGCCGCGCCGCGGATTTCTACGATTACGTTCTTATCGTCGTTCGGATCCTTCGGCATCATCAACACCTTGATCCGCTCTTCCAGCTCGTCCTTGCGCGCGGACAGCTCTTCCAGCTCCATCTTGACGAGCTCTTTCATCTCGTCGTCGAGCTTCTCGTTCTGCATCGCCCGCGCCGCCTCATATTGTTCCATAACGCTCTTATACTCTGTATAAGCTTCATACGTCTCTTGCAGATCCGACTGCTCCTTGGAATACTCGCGAAGCTTCTTGGAATCCGACGCGACATCCGGGTCGCACAACAACTCGCTTAACTTATCGTAACGGTCAGCCAAAGCTTGTAACCGATCCAGCATTCGTCATCCATCCTTTCTTTCCGTAACCCGTTTTTCCTTACTAAGCGACCATCCTGTCCTTCAACACCCATTGCTCCGAGCAGGCGTCTTCTTCATGCCGACCACCGCTGATCTTCCCGCTTCCTCGCGCCAAGGCTGCAGGCACTTGGACCGTCTCTTAGCCTAGCTAAACGTTGAAACGGAAGTGCATGACGTCGCCGTCTTGAACGACATATTCTTTGCCCTCGAGGCGCAGCAAACCTTTTTCCTTTGCAGCATTCATCGAGCCCGAACCGATCAGATCATCGTAGCCGACAACCTCAGCGCGGATAAAGCCGCGTTCGAAATCGGTATGGATTACGCCTGCCGCCTGCGGCGCTTTCATTCCTTTGCGGATCGTCCATGCGCGAACTTCCTGTACCCCTGCCGTAAAATACGTGTACAGCCCGAGCAGCCTGTAAGCGGCACGGATCAACCGGTTCAACCCGGATTCGGCAAGGCCCAGCTCCTCCAGAAACATCTGCTTGTCCTCGCCTTCCAGCTCAGCGATCTCCGATTCCACCTTCGCGCTGATCGGAACCACTTCCGCGCCTTCGAGCGCCGCGTATTCGCGCACTTTCTGCACATACGGATTGCCGTCCGTGTCCGCAACCTCCGCCTCGCTGACATTCGCCGCATACAACACCGGCTTCATCGTCAGCAGGTGCAGGTCGCGGATCAGCAAGCGCTCCTCATCGCTCAGCTCGACGCTGCGCGCCGGCTTATCGTTGTAGAGCGCCTCCTTAATGCGTTCCAGACACTCGACTTCCTGCGCATATTTCTTGTCGCCGCCCTTCATGTTCTTCCGGGAGCGATCGATTCTTTTGTCCACCGAATCCACGTCCGCCAAAATCAGTTCCAGGTTGATCGTCTCGATATCGCTGATCGGGTCGACCGTTCCGGAAACGTGCGTAATGTTCTCGTCTTGGAAACAGCGTACGACATGCACGATGGCGTCCACCTCGCGGATGTGGGCAAGGAACTTATTGCCGAGTCCCTCGCCTTGGCTTGCGCCCTTGACCAATCCGGCAATATCGACGAATTCGAACGCCGTAGGCACGATGCGATTCGGCACGACGATTTCCGCCAAGCGGGTCAAGCGCTCATCCGGCACCTCCACTACGCCGACATTCGGATCGATCGTGCAGAACGGATAGTTAGCCGACTCCGCACCGGCCTGTGTAATGGCGTTAAACAACGTAGATTTACCGACATTCGGCAAACCGACGATTCCACAAGAAAGACTCATATATAAACAGCTCCTTATGCTCTGAACGGAATTTCAAATCCTGACATTATATTATATCCCAAAAGTAGGCCCCGTGTCATCTCCCTATGGGAAAAACCCTCCTTCCATTCGGAAAGAGGGCATGGTGACGGGCGCGTTACTGCGGCGGCTGCCCCGAAATACGGCGAAGCTCATTGGCCAGCCTGTGGAACTCCGCCTTGGCCGCCTGATCTTCCGCTGTGAAATAGGAGGCTGATAGAAAGCCGATGATCTTGTTCGCATCCTCCGCGCTAATTCGTGTCTGCGGTTCCGGCGCGGGTTCCGTCACAAGGCTGGCCCGGTACTCGTTCACAACGTCCTGAACGAAGCTCTGGAACGTCTTGCCGAGCAGCCGCAGCGGCTCCTGCGGATCGCTTCTCCTTGCCGGATCCAGCATATAGTGCCCGACGATATCGGTAGCCGGGTTTAGTCCGTACCGGTAACAAGCATACGCAAGCACCCATACGTACCGCTTGTAAGATTCCGTCAAGCTGATCCTGCCTCCGTAACAAAGCTCCACCGCGCCCGCCGCGTCGTTGGCGTCGTCGCCGTAACGCGCGTTATCGGTCGTTACGTTGTACACGACGTGATAGGCAATCTCAGCCGGTCCGGTCAGGAACGGTATGCACTCGATGATCTGTTTATCGTCCACAAACAGATGCGCGGAAGATGACATTTCATTGCGGGTATTTTCAAAATAAGACACATTCGCTGCGGCCGTTGACCCCGGATTTCCCGTATCGTGGGCCACCATAAACCGGCAGCGGGCTAACGCCGTCTTCGGACGCCGCTGGCTCGGCCCCGTCAAATAGCGTGGAATGATCTCATATTTCATAACAAAAGCCACCGTGCTCACCACCCTGCGGATATTTCGGAAGGTCTCGGGCGCTGGGGGCCCCAGCCGATCCGACGAGAATCCTTGCCTTACGATCAGCATATGCGAGCGCCCTGCAAGAAGTCCGTGGCATTGCCGGCCTCTATTTGAATATACGTTTGTTAAAATCGTCCCGTTTCGAACTGAAATGGTTTTCCACTTGCTTTTTCAACACAAACGCCCGCAGCGCATTGGCTTTGTCCGTCGGCATGTCGATGTAACGCGCTCCGTAATAGATTACGGTTTCTCCCGGATCCAACCGTATGATCTCGACTTGGCACGGCATCTCGAAGCCCAGGTCCAGCCGAACGTCGGCCATAGCATGCTTGCTTAACTCAATATCGCTCGGCAAAATAAACCCGAGCCCGCTGATGCTAATATTTCGAACCTCCAGCGCGACATGCTCCTTCAACAATTGGAGCTCCGCATTCGGTTCGCGGATCGAGAGCAGGTGTCCGTCATGTTTGACGTCGACCCGCGGGTTCTCCCGCTTCTCGGCGAATCGGCTCCGATTCTGAGGGGGGTTGATAACCATCAGCGCTCCTTGATCTTTAGCCACGACCGTCGATTGGAACGTATAGATTCCGCCGGGTGAATAGACCGTTAATTTAACCGTATCCCCAAGTTCGAACGCCTTGTATTCCGAAATCTCAACTTCAAGAATATCACCCTCGGCATAAGTCAAAATGCCGGTCGAAACGAAATCCCGCTTCTCCACCGCCACCCGGCTGTTCAGCAGTATTCCGCTTGGGCTTCTATACGTTTCGTGGGTAAACTCGTAGGATATTTTTTCACTCGTAACGGACTTCATCACCTTCGTTACCACCTTTCGCTCTCATGTCTTCGGTAAAAAATAAGCTGCATCTCAACATGCGAGACTACAGTCTGTTCACCGGTGCGCCCAATCGGCGGCCAGGCTGTCGTCATCCTCAATAAAGAAGATCTTAGACCCTAAGCTTTGCGTCCTTGCCTTTCGACAAGTTTGTCAAAAAAACGAATGATAACGACTATTTAACTAAACTTCACATCACCGAACTTGGGTACATATGCCCACATCTTGATCTCATTATAGGTGTTTCCTAAATCCCCTTCAAGAATATTCACACTTTTCACAAAAAATTAACAGCGCTTTTCCGTAAAAAAATTATTCACATGTTAACCGTTCTGTGGATAACTTATATATCCACACCCGGACTTGCCCTAAAAGCGCGATTTACCTACAATGGGGATAAGAAATTAATCCTCTTTATCCACATACTTATCCACAGCATGTGAGTAAGAATACTTGTTCGTTTTCTTACCCGCAATCGACGAATGACTAATGATGAATGAGGTGTAACGATTGATAGCCATAGAAGAACACGAGTATTTTATGCGGGCGGCAATCGAAGAAGCGCGGAAAGCCGAAGCGATCCGCGAAGTTCCGATCGGAGCGGTCATTGTTCGCGGCAGCGACATTATCGGCCGCGGTCATAACGTTCGGGAAACGGCCAAAGATCCGCTTGCCCACGCCGAACTGATCGCGATTAAACAAGCGAGCGAACAGCTGGACGCCTGGCGGTTGCTGGAATGCCGGCTTTATGTGACCCTTGAGCCGTGTCCGATGTGCGCCGGAGCGATCGTCCAGGCGCGAATTCCGCAAGTGATTTACGCATCCCCGGACCCAAAGGCCGGCTGCGCGGGGACGCTGATGAACCTGCTGCAGGAAGATAGATTTAACCATCGCGTCGACGTGATTCAAGGCGTTCTGCAGGAAGAATGCAGTTCCATGCTCACCCAATTTTTCCGTAGATTAAGGGGGAAGACGTAACCTAATTCCCTTTACAACGCCTATTTACCCATGCTAAAATATAATCGTTTCAGAAGTTCGAGACGTGGCTCAGCTTGGTAGAGCGCTTGGTTCGGGACCAAGAGGTCGCAGGTTCAAATCCTGTCGTCTCGACCATCCTATATGAACTACGAATTGCGGCGTAAACCGCAATTTTTTTATGCCCAAATTCCGATATCCCTCTCTTCTCCCGTTGTTTTCCCTCTCTCCCTTCAGTCTATTTTGTTAGCCCGTTCTCCGGCTTCCCGGCTATCACTGTACCGGCCGGTTATACGACGGATGGCTTGGGGGTCGGCATCGAATTTTTGGGCCGCGCCTTCGATGAAGCAACCTTGATTAAACTGGCTTACGCTTATGAACAGGGCACCCATCACCGGAAGCCTCCCGTTCTGGTTCCTTAAGGCCAGGGTCCTAAACAAAATCCCCTTCGTGCCGCTCTATTTCATACATAGCAGCCCGAAGGGGATTATTCGATATTTTCGACTCTTAGCCAGGGTTCGATTCGTTATTTGGGCCCTGCACTTCAACCTGCACGTCCTGCGGTAGCACTAACGTAACAGACATCTCCGGGTAGACCGAATTCAGGCCGCGGTAGACCGGAGGACGCTTCACCTGCACATACATCGTGTCGCCAACCGTTCGCACCGTGTAGAATTGCTCCTTGTCGACCGTCGGACGGTCTCCTTCCTGTACGCGGGTTCGGTAAGTGCCGAACAGGTGCATGGAACGCTCCGCCGTTTTGTCGATGCGAACCGGTTCGCCGGATGTTTGCACGACCAGCTTTTGGATGGCCGGATTTACCGGTTCCTGCAGTTCGGGCAAATCCGCCGTGACCTCGACTTCGCCTACGAGTTTGCGTACTTCATCCGTCACCCCGAGACCGGTCAGCATCGTAAACATGAAACAGCCGGCGAACAACACCCCGACGAACAGGACGCTCATCCAATCATACCGGATGACCTCGCTCTCTTTCTTGGCGATGAACACATACGCGAGGATCTCCAGGCCAAGCAGCACAAGGACAATCGGCCACCAGCGGATGAAGCTGGTGAATGCGCCAAGTCCCTGCCATTGCGATAAGAACAGGAGGACTCCGAAGCCGATCAGCGTGAGCCCCATCGACAACGTGCCTACGCGCCATTTTCTCAATCTACTCCCCCCGCTTCCCTTTCTTGCCGCCCCATAATAGGCGTATCCCCCCGCCGATCAGCAGTACCGAAACGATAAAGGTTTGAAAATAGGTATGGTACCAGTTCAACACCCGCGACCGTACTTCTCTCGGCAGCCAAAGATCAAGCATATTCAACAGCACCTGATCCAGCAAATAATACAAACCCAGACCAAGCAATCCGATTCCGATCCAACGCTGCCGGTGGACGAGCCAATCCACGATGGGTGCATCCGTCAACGGCTCCCTGCCGGATTTCGAGATCTGCTGCAGCGCGTCGAAGAAGCTGTAAAACCATAGAATCGGAATCAAGAACAAAAATAACGACAACCGGAGCGCATCCATAAAATAAACGCTGAACAGAAAAGCCGCCATCAGCTGCAATCCCCGTTTTTGCAGGCCCAGGTACATATGTCCCGCTCCCGGAAACATGGACAGCAGCATCGCAATCGTTTTGTTTTTCTTGCCCGATTCGCGGCCGTCCTGAAAATCTTCGAATATCGTCCGATCAACCAGCGTCTCGCCCCGCTGCTTCCGGTGTAACTGCTGGACGCAGTCGAATAACCCATAGAGCCAAATAATCGGCAGCCCGCCCAGCAGGACCAGGAAATCATCCTGATTCGTCATCGCGGTTAAAAAAACCGTTACAACCCCCAGACCGAAGAACAACGCCAGGAACGCGAGACCGCGCTGCATCAGCCCGAGCTGGAAGTGTCCGAGTCCCGGAAGGAAGGATAGAAGTATCGTAAAGTGACGATCGCTTACGCTGCCGGACGGATATTGCGGCGGCACGCTGCCATATCGCGGTGGTTCCCCTTCCGAAGGCCGCTCCCGCTCCATGTGTCGCGGCATAGCTTCAGGCCCATAGGGCCGCTCAGAAGCTTGCTCAGGGCCATAGGAACGGCTGCCGGCATGATTAGGGGATCCCCATTCGGCATGAGCCGGGTAGGGCGGTCCTGCAGCAATCGTACGCACAATATCGAAGAGGCTGCCGAACCAAATCAGAAAGGCAATGATCAGCGTGGCGACTGCCACTTCTTCTATATTTTCCGATAGCAGGAATAAAGTCATGACCAACGATCCCAAGAAGGCCCCACCGAGTAGAACGCCTTTCAATGCGCGGCCCATGTACAAGTGACCTAGACCCGGAATCAGAGACAACATGAATGCTACAGTAGGGTTTTTATGTCTATTCATCACGTTTCCCTCTCTCTTCTTGTTTCGGTTGAATGGCATCGAGCATCCCGATCGTTTTGTCCATCAGCTGGTCGCTGAATGAACGGTACGTTACGGAATCCGCCTCCGCATGCGATTTCGGATCCAGCGCATTCACCTGCTGGGTGAAAATTTGAAACACCCCCGAGCCCATCAATAAGAGCGTAACCGCCGCGGCCACCGCATAATGGAAGATCGGGTGCCGCGTCCATGCTCGCCGGTATGCGCTATGATGCAAATGAGCGTCGTGTCCATGTGAACGATCCGCCTGCTGCTCAAGATGCTCGTCCCACCGCAGCATCGTTATTTCCGTCAGGGTGTGCATATCCGGCTGAGGCAGACGCTCGGCGGCCTTGTCCAGGCAGGTCATATAAAGCTCCAAACAGTGGTCGCATACCTTCATATGATCCTCGCAGCGGTCCCGCTCATCGGCTGACAGCTCATCGTTGATATAGAGCAGCCATGCTTCCTCCGAAATGTGGATCATCCCCGATCCTCCTCCTTCCATGCTTTGCGCAAATATTGTTTGGCCCGGTACAGCTTCGATTCTACGGTTTTTAACGCAATCTGCTGTTCCTGTGCAATTTGTTGATACGATTTTTCCTCAATATAAAAGGCGTACACGACGTCCCGGTAATGCTCCGGCAGCTGGTCCACATAATTGCGCACCCTCTCCCGCTTCTCCCGTTCGAGTAACGTATCTTCGACGGTATTCGGGCCCACTCTGGCCGCAACCGGCTCAAGCTCCTCCCAATCGGAGGTTAGCTGCTCCTTCTTGCGTTCCTTCGATCGCTTATAATCGATCGCCTTATTGACCGCTATGCGTGTAATCCATGATTTAAATCCTTGATGCCGGTATTGGGGGAGAGCCGCAAAGATGTTGATCAGCGCTTCCTGCGTCACGTCTTCGGCGTCTTTCACCGAATGGAGCACGCCGTACACCGCTTGAAACAAATAACGGCCGTAACGGTCGACAAGCTCGCGGAACGCTTCCCGGTCGCCCGCCATCAAGCGCGCAATCCAAGCTTCTTCCGTAATTGTTCTCCCCCTCCTCTCCTGTTTACTTAGACGAATCGAGCTTTACAAAACCCTGCAAGCGCATGGTTTATATTTTTTTCATGCGGCTGTCTTTGTCTGGATTCCCTCCATGCCCTTCGGTATGTTATAATAACTTTGTTTCAAGTCCCCGTAGCTCAACAGGATAGAGCAGTCCTCTCCTAAAGGACCGATAGAGGTTCGAGTCCTCTCGGGGACGTAAAGTCCATTACATCCGGCGCATAAGACTCGTCCCCCCGCGGAACACTAGTGCGGAGGTGATACGGATGGCCAATGAGCAGGATCAAACGGAAGAAATTTACCTTTACAACAACGAAGGCATTAATGATGTGAAGACCGATGCGACGGCAACCGTAACGACAACCGGTGTAGCCACAAATGACAACGACGAAGTGACAAACGAACGTCGTAAGGATAACTGTTCCCCATCGTCCTAACAAACGAAGAAGGGCCCGCAGCTGCGATTGGATCGTGCCGGCGGGCTCTTTTAGTTCCGAATTTTCTACATTCTCCTTACTCCGTTAACACCCATGGTCCGTCTTTCGTAATGGCAACCGTATGCTCGAATTGCGCCGATAAACTGCCGTCCACCGTACGTGCCGTCCACCCGTCGAAATCAATGAACATTTCCAGCTTACCGGCGTTCACCATCGGTTCGATGGTGAACACCATGCCTTCTTGCAGTCGAAAGCCGCGTCCCGGCTTCCCCGCATGCGGAAAGGAAGGCTCCTCGTGCATCGACCGTCCGATCCCATGGGCGACCAGATCGCGGACAATCGAGTAGCCTGCTCGTTCCGCATGCTGTTGAATGACATGAACTACATCCCCGATCCTGTTGCCGACGACGGCTTGAGGAATGGCGAGCTCCAGGCATTCCCGCGTGACCTGCACCAGCCGTGCCGCTTGCGGCGAAAGGTTCCCGACGGCGTACGTTTGGCACGTATCGGCACACCACCCGTCGTAACGGCAGACGATGTCCATTTTGACAATATCGCCTTCCTGAAGAGGTTCTGTATTCGGAAATCCGTGCGCAATAACGTCATTAACCGAAGCGCAGGTAGCGAAGGGATACCCTTTGAACCCCTTCGTCACTTGTTCCGCTCCATGATCCGTAATGAACTTCTCGGCAAAATCGTTAATCGCGAGTGTTGTTATTCCCGGACGAATCATTTTTGCGATCTCTTTATGACATGCTGATAGAATGGCACCCGCTTTACGCATTTTCAGCATCTCTTCCTTCGTTTTCAAGATAATCATCCGCTATCCTCCTTCAAATTTACATGATTTATTTTACGCTTTTTTAGAATAAAATGCTCCTCTCGCAAAAATCATTATATTTTACGTAAATATGCTAAAAAAAACATTAGAATTCAAGGTTGCTTGTTCTCTTTTTAATTACCTCGTGGTAAAATAAGGGATAAATCTCGAAAAAATAAACCCGAGGTGGATATGGAGATGCCGGCAAACACTTTCTACATCGTTTATGATGAGTTTTCGATTTCCATTTGCACGTTAATGGATGATGTTTGCGAAGCCATCGCCGGCGGCGCTTTGTTATACGGGTATACGGATAATGAGGCCATGGCGCAAATTTTACTCAACGAATGCTTTCAAATCGTCGAAAAAAACAATTAACGCTCTCTCACAACTAAGCCCCTCACACACAAATAAAACAGCCTCCTACTCTCTAAAGCGTCAGCTTGCATCGAATATCTTTGATGCGGCCGCGCCTTAGTTGGTAAGAGGCTGATTTTTTTAGCCTTCGCCGTTATTTTGACGGCTGTGGTTTTCGTTTTTGATTCGCTTCGAGCCCGGTTTTGGTCCGGTCCGTTGACGATGTTCGTTCTGATTCTCCTGGCCGCTCGGCGGGTTTACCGGTTGCGGAATGTCTTTAGGCATAATCATTCAGCCCCCTCTAGATTTATTGAATATCCGAGATACCGGATGCATGGGCGTGCTTCTTGTCGTGGTTAAGCGCATCCTGATGGCGATGGTCATTCGTTTGCTGCTGTACCTGCTGCGCTTGATGACTCGTAACGGCAATATGCTCGAGGTCTTTAACCACGTTCTGCAAATTTTTATCTACGTTGCTTTTATTTTTCGTCATCGTTCAATGCCTCCCTCTTAACGCGTCGTCAGCGCATGAAGCTGCTGCGCGCATTCATGGATGTGTCTTACGTAGTCGTCCACTAACGTCTGGATCACGTCCGTGCGCTCGTCCACATTGTTGCCATCGCGTTCCACATCGACCAGATCGACCTTTACTTCCCGCGAATCGACATACGTACACTTAAAGTCGAAGCTGTAGTCGTTTCGCCCTGCCGTTGTGATATGAACGCGCAGCACATTGGAATCAGCTTCATCGGCGAACACTTCTGCCCGGTCGGAAGCATTTAATACGGTTGGCAGCGTCCGCGACCATGCCTGAACCAGCTCCTGTTGATCGATCCGCAATTGATCCGATTTCGCCATGATGTCATTAACACCTCCATACTTATAAAATGCGGATTCTCCAACCTCTCTATACTTCACCCGGCGTTGAAAAATTAGGAACCGCCACGATTAATCGGGCTCGGCGCTCGACTCGACGACAACTACTCCTGGTCGCTGTGCCTGGCAGCGCCAGACATACTAAAAAGGCCACCGACGAAGTCGGTGACCTTGTTGCTATCTATGTAGGCACGTAGATACCTGTTATTTATAATGATGGCGGAGAGGGTAGGATTCGAACCCACGGTGCCCTCACGAACACGGCGGTTTTCAAGACCGATTATCACTTAAAAACACCGCAACCCCTTGCCACGACTGTATTTATCGCAATTTACTGATGAACCGCTACGGCGGTCTTACTAATTACGTTATTTTTCATGAGTGACCGTTGACTTAAATGTAATTATATTATTTTGGTATGATAAATACAACCTCTATTGGGCATGATTAACTTGTTATAACATTTAATGCAACATTGTATTTTCTGCCTTGTTTAAAAAAGTCTGCTTCCAAATTACCCTCTGTCTCAACAAAAACATATGCCCCTCTGTACACTTCATTAGAGTTAAGACTTGGCTTAATCGCAATTCACCACCTTAGTTCAACCCTCGCTACTCAAACTTTTTCGCTGTTTCGATAATTTGTTGTTTGTACTGCAAAATATCGGATACCTTGCTTATATTGAAAATCGTCTTATTCTCATCATTAAGTTGTATGTATTTGTTATTACTGCTGTTAAACCCAAGACGACAAATCCACTTCCGAATGTTGTCATCAATCAGTACGTTAAGATAGCTTAAATTATCTCTGTAGAACACTCGTGATGGGTCAATCGTATCTGAAAGCAATAGCTTAATAGTAACGTACCCTTCGATTTCCTCTTCTGTTGTAACAATTTGGGGTTTTTCTTGTTCATCTTCTACAGCGGAGGTAACAGCTACTTCATTTGTTACTGGTTTTATTTCGGCATTCGTGTTAGCGATTGCGACCTTTAATGTATCGTTTAAAGTATCGTTGACAAACTGTTTGAGTGATTTTTTAACTACCCCAGCAAATTTCTCAATAACTTGCTTTGTCTTTTTACCTTGATAGACTTCTGAGAGGATGAATGCAATAAATTCATCGGACGGATTTTCCCACTGTTTTGTAAGGAATTGCTTGATTTCGTTTGTATACTTCAATTCAGAAGCAGTATTGAATATGCTGTCAATATTGAAGTTTTCTTTTCTGAATTTGTATAGTTCGGCTATTTGGTTATCACGTACATCTAACAAGTTGAACTCAAAGAATGGCAATGTATCCATCTTGTTCTGTTCTTCTAGGTCAGTATAGAATCTATATACAATTCCATTTGTTAAAATCGCAAACTTAGCTTTAGTCGTGCCAAAGTATCTGAACAATTGCGAATCATGCTTTTGAAGTTGTTCATTGATTGACTTAGCTTCAATTAAAATGATCGGAACACCATTTTGGATAATAGCAAAGTCAACCTTTTCGCCTTTTTTAATCCCAACATCAGCAACGAACTCAGGGAGGAACTCTTCTGGATTGAATACATCATAGTTAAGTGCTTGGAAAAACGGCATGATAATTGACGTCTTTGTAGCTTCTTCGGTCAAAATGCTATCCTTGATTTTCTCTACTCTTTTAGAAAGCGATTTGATTAGTTCTGGGAAGTTATCCAACAGTTCCACGCACCTTTTTCGAGTTTAATTGCTGATTCTAACAATAATTTTACAGCTTCATCCATCAATGTGGCAATTATAATTTCAGCATTTTTCTGAACCTCTACCCATTAAATATGTTCAAAATTGCAATGCCGTACTTCTCCAATTTCGCCTTCCCAAAACCCTTTACCTCCAACAATTCTTCTTCTGTTCGTGGATACTTCGCAATCAAATCCTCCATCTCTGCATTGTTGAAGACGTAGTAAGCCTTAATGTTCTCCGCTCTTGAAGTTTGAAGTCTATAGGCTGTCAGTTCTTCACGAAGTTGTGCTTCATCTTTCCGTTGATATTCTTCACTAGAAAGTTGATACTTGGCTTCGAAGTCCATATCTATAGGAGTATTCAATCTGACGAGCAGATTAGCAATGTCAAACATATCTTTCTCTGCAAGGTCATACTGATTGGCTTTGTCATTCTGATACTTCTCTAGGGTAGCCTTGATTTGGTCATACTTTATAAGCGTTTTCTCAATTTCTGCGGGACATTTGTACTTCTTGATAATCGTTTTCGGGTTCGCCATTACGACAAGTGACAGGATAGGCATGTTATTGATCTTCAACTCTTTTGAAAGCACATGTTTAAGTATATCAACATGCCTTTTATTTTGCGTAATCGGACTGTAGATACCTTCCTTGTACTCTTTACCATAGCGATTTTTCATTGTCCGTACAAAGTTACCGTCTTGGTCAATAGAGATATTCCCGCTTAGTTTCTTGGTTTCCAAGATGCATGTAAACTTATTTGAAATGACAACGAAATCAAGTTGCGCTACATAATCTTCGTATGCCAGTCTCACATCGTGCAAACATAGTATTGGAAGGAACGAATTTTTCAGTTCAAAATAGACGTTATTCTCGCCATCTAACCCATATTTAAGAAACTTTATGTCTCTTTCAATGCTATCCTTCTTTTCACCATCAACGACCTTATCTAGCAGTTCATTGAGTTCAGATAGTTGATTATTATCCTTAGAGAAGTCCTTTACGAATGTTGGACTTTGAATGGTGCGCTTTTGACCGAATAGTTTGTTGAAGATGGACATACGCAATTCTCCTTGAATTTTGTTAGTCGGTAGATCGTTAGTAGGAGTTACGACTTATATAGATGGTAAGATTATACCATACGCCCCATAAAATTGGATTACAATTTCTTTTAAAGGTATTTCCTGCTCGTTGCTCACTATGCCCTATTGGAAAAAAGCATACTAGTCTAACTGGATGCTTTGACATTCTCATATTCACTGACCCTACGATAAAAGGTGTTTGGTTTCATCCCAACCTTCTGCATAGCTTGAACCGCTGTAATTACACCAGATTTCCATTCATCATAAACTGATACGAAATCTTTCGTGATCTCCCTCTTAGGTCGTCCAAATTTAACACCTTTCTTTTGGGCGACTTCAATGCCTTCTGCCTGACGTTGCTTTGTTTTCTTCCGTTCCTGTTCGGCAACATAAGACAGCATACTAAGGAATTTAATATACACTTTTTGAAACAATGTTTTCGAAGGACTTTGAACTATGTCAAAATGTGTACTTTTCGCAATGAAAATAAGGAGTTTCCAATACAGCGGGAGCGGGGACATTAAGGAATTATGCGGCGGGGCATAGTTTACAGTGAGAATACGATCAATTGAACCGTCTCGGCTAGGTACACTACCGCCCAGCCAAGAAACGGCGAAACCAGTTCATATGTTTGCTGTAGTCCTCCAATGTACGCACAGCCGCCCCAGACGCTTGCCTAGCCGAATAATATCGGTTGAACAGCTTATCAAGTGTCCAAACCTCCTGTGAAGGTTTTTGGGCTTCTTGCGGTACAGATGGTGGCGTTTCTAAGACCGATGGAGTCAGGCGGTTTAAAAGCCGTTGTGGTATCTCCAAGTTATTTCTTCTTTGCCCGCGTTTACGCGGTGTTTTTACTGTGTTTTCGCTCACTTGGCATTCCTCCTGTTGGATTCTAGTCCAACGGTCACGAACGCAAAAAAACGCACTAGACCGTTTGTTCAACGGTCAGTGCGTTTCAGTCATTTAAGCCCAAAATGCTTATGTATCGGGCAAATTTGTTAATGGCGGAGAGGGTGGGATTCGAACCCACGGTGCCCTCACGAACACGGCGGTTTTCAAGACCGCTGCCTTAAACCACTCGACCACCTCTCCGGGTGACAGATGCATTGTATCACAACTGCCAAACCGGATTCAAGCGCTAAATTTTACTGATGCGTTCGACGCCGCCCATATAAGGCCTTAACACCTCAGGGATGAGCACGCTGCCGTCCTCCTGCTGGTAGTTCTCCAGAATAGCCGCTACCGTTCGTCCTACCGCAAGCCCCGAGCCGTTCAGCGTATGCACGAACTCCGGCTTTGCTTTTGCTTCGCGGCGGAACCGAATATTAGCGCGACGCGCCTGGAAATCCTGAATGTTGCTGCACGATGAAATCTCGCGGTACGTATTGCTGCTAGGCAGCCAAACTTCGAGATCGTACGTCTTCGTCGATGAAAAGCCGATATCGCCCGTACAAAGCACGAGAACGCGGTATGGCAGCTGCAGCAGCTGCAGCACCTTCTCGGCATCCGCCGTCATCTTCTCGAGCTCCTCATTTGAACTCTCCGGCGTCGTCAGCTTAACCAGCTCCACTTTGTTGAACTGATGCTGACGAATCAAGCCGCGGGTATCCCGTCCGGCCGAACCTGCCTCAGATCGGAAGCAAGCGCTCAAAGCCACATAATATTTCGGCAGCTCTTCCACCGACAAAATATCGTCACGGTGATAGTTCGTCACCGGCACTTCCGCGGTTGGGATCAGGTAATAATCCATCCCCTCGAGCTTGAACACGTCCTCCGCAAACTTCGGAAGCTGTCCGGTTCCCGTCAAACTATCGCGATTCACGATTTGCGGCGGCAGCACTTCCTGATAGCCATGCTTGTCCGCATGCAGATCCATCATGAAGTTAAACAATGCGCGCTCTAGACGGGCGCCTAAGCCCTTGTAGAACACGAAGCGCGAGCCGGTCACTTTCGCCGCAGCTTCAAAATCTAGAATGCCCAGCTGCTGCGCTACTTCCCAATGCGGCTTCGGTTCATAAGAGAATGCAGGCACCTCGCCTATACGGCGAATCTCCACGTTCTCCTCTTCGCTGAAGCCGATCGGTACGTCGCTCTGTGGAATATTCGGAATAGATAGTAAGATCGCGTCCAGTTGCGTTTCAAGCTCACGAATTTCTTCATCCAGTGATTTGATCCGGTCTCCGACGACCTTCATCTCCTCGATCAGATGGTCCGCGTTTTCCTTCGCCTTCTTCAGTTGCGCCACTTCTTGAGACACAACATTCCGGCGATTTTTCAATTGCTCCGTTTCTTGCAAAAGCTCTCTGCGCTTCGTATCGAGCGCTGTGAAACGATCAAGCTCCTCGAAGTTTTTCCCCCGGTTCGCCATCGCTTGCTTCACTTGATCCAGATCGCTTCGCAGCAATTTAACATCCAACAAGGAGATCCCTCCTACCTCGTCTCACGTACCATATCTAGAAAATAGCCATGCATGCGTTCATCATCGGTCAATTCCGGATGAAACGAAGCGGCCAGCAGATGTCCTTGTCTTGCGGCTACGATGGAACCTTGATAGGTAGCCAGAACTTCCACTCCATCCCCGACTTGCTCAATTAACGGGGCGCGGATGAATACGGCGCGTACGTCTTTAGCAATGCCTTTTACATCCAAATCGGTTTCGAAGCTCTCACGCTGACGACCGAAAGCGTTCCGAGCCACCCGGATATCCATCAGCCCGAGATGAGTCTCGTCCTGCCCGACAATATCATTCGCAAGCACGATCAAACCGGCACAAGTGCCGAAAATCGGTTTGCCCTGCCGCGAAAATTCGCGTAGGGCCTCGATAAATTGATATGTGCGCATCAGCTTGCCGATCGTAGTGCTTTCGCCTCCGGGGATCACGATCCCCTGGATGTCGTCAAGCTGCTCCGTCCGTTTCACAATAACGCCTTCGCCGCCGGCCTTCTCGATTAACCGAATATGCTCGGCGACGGCGCCCTGCAACGCCAAAACACCTATCTTCATGTCGCTCAACCTCTTCCTTCCGCGGCTGTTATACTCGGTTTACCAGCCGCGATCCTGCATACGTTCCGACACGTGCAGCTTCGAAATTTCGATGCCTTTCATCGGCGTACCCAAGTTTTTCGAAATGTTGGCAATTAGCTCATAATCGGTATAATGCGTCGTCGCTTCGACAATCGCTTTCGCGAACTTCTCCGGGTTATCCGATTTGAAGATACCGGAGCCGACAAATACGCCGTCCGAACCGAGGTGCATCATCAATGCGGCATCGGCCGGTGTCGCCACGCCGCCTGCGGCAAAGTTTACAACCGGCAAACGACCGGTTTCATGTACTTGCAGCAGCAGCTCGTAAGGAGCGCCCAAGTTTTTTGCTTCCGCCATCAGCTCGTCTTTGGACAAGCTCTGCACTTTGCGAATTTGACCCGTAATCATGCGCATATGACGAACGGCTTCCACAATGTTTCCTGTCCCCGGCTCGCCCTTCGTACGAAGCATGGAAGCTCCTTCGCCGATCCGACGGAGCGCCTCGCCAAGATCTCTTGCGCCGCATACGAACGGTACGGTAAATTCTTTTTTATTAATGTGGAACACTTCGTCAGCAGGTGTCAGCACTTCGCTCTCGTCGATATAGTCGACGCCCATCGATTCCAACACTTTCGCCTCGACAAAATGCCCAATACGCGCTTTGGCCATTACGGGAATAGATACAACTTTCATAACTTCTTCTACGATCGTCGGGTCCGCCATACGAGCAACGCCGCCTGCTGCACGAATATCCGAAGGCACCCGTTCCAAAGCCATAACGGCTGAAGCGCCTGCCGCCTCTGCAATACGTGCTTGCTCTGCATTCATGACGTCCATGATGACGCCGCCTTTTTGCATTTCGGCCATACCTTTTTTAACGCGAGATGTTCCAGTTTCCATGTCCGACTCCTCCCGAGACTCTGCTTTTATGTTGGCACGTTCCTTTACTTAGGACAAACTAACTAAAGAAATATTTTACATGAACTGTTCTAAATGTACAACCCATACGCTCGGATTTTAACCGTTCTTGGCACCGGAGAGCGTATCGATGAAAAATTGTTTAATCGCCCGGAAAAATAACCGGAACCAGCCGGCTTTCTCCACCTCTTCCGTGGTGATTAAATTTACGTTGTATTCTTTGCCTTCATAAGTCACTTTAGCCGTACCTACCACTTGGCCTTTCTCAATCGGCGCTGTTAATTTCGATTCGTCCAGGGCCTGGGCGGTGACTTTGAATTGATCGTCCGGCGTCCCTTTTTTCGCGATGAGCGTGAGTCCGGTTTGCGTCACCACAGGAACTTCCAATTGCACGCCTTTTTTAATATTGACCGTTTTCAACGAATCTATTTCAGCTTTTGCCGTTAGTACTTGTTTCGGGGCAAAATTATTAAAACCGTAGTCCAGCACTTTACGGGTTTCGATAAACCGCGCCTCTTCTTTCGGGCCTGTGCCCATCACCACACTGATCAACCGCATGCCGTTACGTTCGGCCGTGCCGGTGAAGCAGTAGCCGGCCTCATCGGTATGACCCGTTTTCAACCCGTCCAAACCTTCATACGCATATTTAGCAAAGTTTTTATTGCTTTTATTATCCGCCAGCATCCAGTTCCAGTTGATCATAGGCGATTTGTCCGTCTCACGGAATTTGCGAGCCGGCGTCTTCGTGTATTCCAGCAGGTTCTTGTGGTCGTTGATAAGATGGTAAGCAATCAGGGCGGCATCTTTGGCGCTTAGAAGCGTCTCACCCTGCAGTTCTTTGGGAGCATACTTGCCCATATCGGCGCGCGACAACCCCGTCGAATTAATAAAATGCGCATCCGGTGACAATCCGAACTCCTTCGCCTTCTCGTTCATCATTTTCGCGAAGCTTTCTTCCGAACCGGCAATCGCTTCAGCCAGAGCAACCGTGGCATCGTTGGAGGAGTAGATCGACATGGCTGCAAACATATTGTCGACGGTCGCTTGTTCGTTCAACGCGAGCAACTGACCCGAGCCGATCGCGTCAGCCGCGGCAGGCGTCGTATTCACCATATCCGTCGTTTTGATTTTACCGCTTTCTATCGCATCCATTACCAAGTATTCGGTCATCATCTTGGCCATACTTGCAGGAGGCAGCGCCTTATCGGCATTATATTCATATAAGATTTGCCCCGTACTAGCCTCCATCAATATGGCCGAGGACGCATTCAGCTGCAAGTCGGCCGTATTCGTATCGGCGGCGCTCGCTTGAGGAGGCTGCACGAGAGCAAGGGATGTGTTCAAGAAAAGGGCTACAGCAACAACCGAACAAATTCGTTTTACGTTTACAAACAATCATCTCACTCCTATGATTTAATAATAAATAAGAAAACAAGTTTAATTGTACCACAAGCCACTTATAAGGTAAAAAAAGCTTGTTCCTTCCAATAAAAACAGAAACGGAAGCCGCAGCTTCCGTCCCTTTGATAGGCTATATAATTCTTATAACGAATAGTTAGGCGCTTCTTTCGTAATATGCACATCATGCGGGTGGCTTTCGCGCAGCCCTGCGCCTGTAATTCGAATGAAAGACGTATCATTGATCAACGAAAGGATGTTCGGGGAACCGCAATAACCCATTCCGGAACGAAGTCCGCCGACTAGCTGATACAATGTGTCTGCGAGCGGTCCTTTATAAGCGACCCGACCTTCGATACCTTCCGGAACCAGCTTGCTTTCGTTCTCTTGAAAATACCGGTCCTTACTTCCTTCCTTCATCGCGCCGAGCGAGCCCATTCCGCGGTATACTTTAAACCGGCGACCCTGATAAATCTCCGATTCACCCGGACTTTCTTCCGTTCCTGCAAAAAGACTTCCGATCATCACAGCACTTGCGCCCGCGGCAATCGCTTTTGTTACGTCGCCGGAGTACTTGATGCCGCCGTCAGCGATAATTGGTACGTTGTAACTGCGCGCTACACTGGCGCAATCGTAGATGGCCGTAATTTGCGGTACGCCGATACCGGCAATGACACGCGTCGTACAGATCGAGCCCGGTCCGATACCTACCTTCACGATACTAGCCCCGGCTTCAATCAAATCCCGGGTGCCATCACCCGTTGCTACGTTACCTGCCATAATCGTCAACTCCGGGTATTGCTCCCGAATGGCTCTCACCGTGTTGAGGATATTAATGTGATGGCCGTGTGCAGAGTCCACGACGATTAAGTCGGCACCGGCTTCAACCAAGGCCGCCGTACGTTCTAACACGTCTTTGGATACGCCGACTGCAGCACCTACGAGTAACCGTCCATGCTCGTCTTTAGCCGAATTCGGAAACTGGATCGCTTTCTCGATGTCTTTGATCGTAATCAGACCTTTAAGGATCATTTGATCATCGACTAAAGGAAGTTTCTCGATCTTATGTCTTTGGAGGATGCCTTCCGCTTGCTGAAGCGTAGTGCCTACCGGAGCCGTGACCAGGTTGTCCTTTGTCATGACATCTTTGATTTTGATGGAATAATCATGAACAAAACGAAGATCGCGGTTGGTCAGGATACCGACCAATCTTTTATTGTCATCACAAACAGGTACGCCTGAGATGCGGTACTTGGCCATCAACTCTTCCGCGTCATACACATGATGTTCTGGAGTCAAATAAAAAGGATTTGTAATTACGCCGCTCTCCGAACGCTTAACACGATCGACTTCTTCCGCTTGCTGCGCGATCGGCATATTTTTGTGAATGATCCCGACTCCGCCTTCTCTAGCTATTGCTATTGCGAGCTTCGATTCCGTAACGGTATCCATCGCAGAGCTGATGAAGGGGATATTGAGCTTAATCTTGCTTGTCAGTTCTGTGCTGATATCAATCTCTTTACCGAAAACATTCGACTTTCGCGGTACGAGCAACACGTCATCAAACGTTAATCCTTCTTTTTCAAACTTAGACTCCCACACGTAATAAATCCTCCTTATTGAATACTTGCCGAAATATATTATTGCAATCTTACCAAAAGCTCATTTTTGGTGTCAAGCAAAAAGCTGTGTCCATTTTCAAACCATTTTCAATTTGAAATAAAATAAAAGAGCCCTCCTGGATAGTATTCTACCCAAAAAGACTCTTAATCCGCTTGGCGACGTTCTACTCTCCCAGGACCCTGCGGTCCAAGTACCATCGACGCTGGAAGGCTTAACGTTCGTGTTCGGGATGGGTACGCGTGGTTCCCTTCCGCCATCATCACCAAACGGATGTTGATGCTTCTGCCGCGAAACATCAGATCTTGCCATTC